>JAFDXS010000118.1 GCA_018267795.1 Bacteroidota bacterium
AAAAGTCTTATTTAGTTTTAAACTGCATGAACCATTTTACTATTTCATCTACTACTGATGTATTGAGCGAATAGGTAATGAACTGTCCTTCTTTGGTAGCCTCTACCAGGCCCGCCTGTTTCAGCAGGTCGAGGTGATGGGATATGCTGGGCTTGCTAATATTGAAGTGGTCTGCAATATCGCCAGCCGTCATATCTTTTTTCTTTAGCAGCTCCAATATTTCCCGTCTTGTGGCATCATTCAACGCTTTGAACAATATATTCATTTCCTCTTCCGCAGTTAAATATTTAGACAAATATCTAAATACTTATTTAAATAACAAAATTATTTTAAACTATAAACGCCCGGCGATGTGCCGGGCGTTTGAAAAAGTATATTAAAAAAAGTAACTGATCAGGCTACGATAGCACCTTCCTTTACGAATTCAAGTGCTTTGCTTACCATTTGCTTTGAGCCTATATATATTGGCACACGCTGGTGCAATTCAGCAGGAACGATGTCAAGAATATTCTCGGTGCCAGTAGTAGCTAAACCGCCGGCAGCCTGCATAAGGAAAGCCATTGGGTTACATTCGTATTGAAGACGCAGTTTCCCTTTTGGTGAGCTACTATCAGCAGGATACATGAAAATGCCGCCTTTGATGAGTGTGCGGTGCATATCTGCCACCATAGAGCCGATATAGCGGTGAGAATATGGGCGACCTTCCGCTTTGTTATCTTCCATACAATACTTCAGGTAAGCGAGCAGGTTATCATCATACTTACTGCTATTGCCCTGGTTGATAGAGTATATCTTTCCTTTTTCAGGACATTTCAAATTAGGATGTGACAGGCAAAATTCACCGATAGAAGGCTCGAGTGTAAAGCCATTCACACTAAGCTTTGTGGCATACACCATCATTGTGCTGGAGCCGTATATTACGTAGCCGGCTGCCATGAGCTTATTGCCGGGCTGAAGGAAATCTTCTTTAGTGCAAGGACCACCGAGCGGACTTACGCGACGATAGATAGAAAATATGGTACCTATAGATGCATTGACATCGATATTCGAAGAGCCATCTAAAGGATCGAAGAGAACAACGTATTTTGAATGGGCAGAAAAAGAATCATCGAAGCAAACTTCGTTATCATTTTCCTCTGAGGCAACGCCTGCACAATCTGCACTATTCTTTAAAACACTGATAAGCGTTTCATTTGAATAGATATCCAGTTTCATCTGTTCTTCGCCCTGAACATTAGTAGCACCATGCTTGCCGAGTATATCTACCAGGCCAGCTTTGCGTACCTGTTTATTAATCATCTTGCAGGCGAGGCCTATATCGCGAAGCAATGCAGACAATTCGCCGGTAGCCTGGGGAAATTTACGTGTCTCCTGGATAGTGAATTCATCCAGGGTTATTAATTTACGTTGCGCGTTATCCATTATAATTAACTGACTTATAACGCAAAAATAACAAATAAGCGCCGAAATGCCGCTAAATATGGTATGATTTGAATATGTTGGCTGCTTAGGATTGGAATTTTTGCAAAACTTTTTCCATCTCTATTTTTATTTCAGCATTGTGCAGGTTGCCCATACTTCCCTCATGCGTATGATCAGTAGCCTTAAAACCTGAATATTGGAAAGTTCCATTTTCTATATCGTTCCCAACCTGCTTATAGGCATCACGAAATGGTACTCCATTATTTACAAGCTTATTAACTGCCTCTACGCTAAAGAGATACTTGTATTTTTCATCCTGCAGTATATTATCTTTTATCTGTATCTGCGGCAGCGCAAAGGCTAGTACATCAAGACAGGCGCTAAGGTTTTCTATAGCGGGGAATATTACTTCTTTAGTTAACTGCAAATCGCGCTGATAACCTGATGGAAGATTATTTATTAATAGCGTGAGCTCATTTGGCGCTGCCTGTATGCGATTGCATTTGCCTCTTACCAGCTCAAAAACATCAGGGTTCTTTTTATGGGGCATTATGCTGCTACCAGTAGTAAGCGACTCAGGGAATTGAATGAATGCGAAATTCTGATTTATGTACAGGCATACATCCATTGACATCTTGCTGAGGGTAGCCGCTATACAGCTTAACGCCATTGCAACTACTTTTTCAGTTTTGCCACGCGTCATCTGGGCATATACTGCATTGTGGTCGAGCGTTGCGAAGTGCAGGAGCTCAGTTGTCATCTTTCTATCCAAATGAAAAGAAGACCCATAACCTGCGCCACTGCCCAGCGGATTTTTATTTACTATGGCATAGGCAGCTGCCAGCATTTCCATATCATCAACAAGACTCTCTGCATAGGCACCAAACCACAATCCGAAAGAAGATGGCATAGCTATCTGGAGATGTGTGTAGCCGGGTAATAATTTCTCTTTGTGCTGCTCACTTAAATCTATCAGTATATTAAAAAGAGTTTGTACCTGAGTTTTGATCTCGTTTACTTTGTCGCGCAGATAAAGTTTTATATCAACTGCAACCTGGTCATTACGGCTGCGGCCGCTGTGTATTTTTTTGCCGGCCTCCCCTATTCTTTTTGTCAATAGAAATTCTACCTGTGAATGCACATCTTCTATATCATCTTCTATTACAAATTCACCATTTTCAATTTCAGCCAATATCTCGTTTAAACCAGCTTCTATTTTATCCAGATCATCCTGCTCCAGCAAACCAACCTTTTGCAGCATTTGAGTATGCGCAATGGAGCCCAGTACATCATACTTAGCCAACAGTACATCAAATAGCTTATCGTTACCGACAGTAAAGGCTTCTATCAATGCAGCAGTATTAGTATGGTCTTTTTGCCAGAGTTTCATGATATTTTATTAATGCTTTACTTCTGAAAAGAATTTCTCAACCAGCTCTATATACAAAGCTATACCTTCTTCTATTTCCTGCAGGTAAATATATTCGTCTGCCGTGTGGCTGCGAGCTGAATCGCCGGGGCCCATTTTTAGGGCAGGAAAAGGCATCAATGCTTTGTCGGATGTAGTGGGTGAACCATAATAAGTTCTGCCTAAAGATAGGCCTGCCTTTACAAGTGGGTGCGCCAGCTCAATAATACTGGAACGCATGCGCGTACTGCGCGGCTTAAGCTCGCTTTGCAAATTGGCCGACAATATTTCAAGTACTTCTTCAAATGTGTATAGCTCATTTACACGTACATCTATTACAAAGTTGCATACAGCAGGCACTACATTATGCGCTGTATTCTCTGTATTAATAACTGTAACATTCATCTTTACAGCACCTAACACGTCAGATACTTTGTCGAACTTATAACTGCTTATCCATGTTATATCTTTTAGCGCCTTATAAATTGCGTTTTCACCCTCTTCCCTCGCCGCATGACCTGCTACGCCTTTTGCCACGCAGTCTATTACCATTAGTCCGCGCTCTGCAATAGCCATCTGCATCTTTGTAGGTTCTCCTACTATGGCACAATCTATTTTGCCCATGTGCGGCAATACACTTTCCACACCATCTCTGCCTGAAATCTCCTCTTCTGCGGTAGCTGCAATCAATATATTATAAGGAAGATCGGTACGCTCATAAAAATGAAGGAAGCAAGCTATTAGTGATACCAAACAGCCACCAGCATCATTACTCCCCAATCCATACAACTTGCCATCTTCTATAAGCGGGAAGAAAGGATCTTTGGTGTAAGCTTTTGCAGGCTTAACTGTATCGTGATGGGAATTAAGCAGCAATGTCGGTTTACTGCTATCATAAGCCTTATTGTAAGCCCAGATGTTATTTTTATGGCGCTGCACTTTGATGCCACGCGAAGTAAAATGCTGCACGATACAATCAGCAGTACCCTGCTCCTGCTTGCTAAAAGAGGGAATACTTATTAATTTCTGCAGCAGCTGTATAGCCTGTGCTGCATTATTTTTATCAGTAAGTGATGCCGGTACCTGCATTGCCTTCTATTAATTGTTTTAATGCCGAAGCATGTCCAATAATTACTTTTTTCACACCGCTGTCTAATGCAGCGAATGCATTAGTAAGCTTTGGTATCATGCCATCGAATATGGCCTTTGTTCCTTTCAGCTCTTCGAACTTGTTCTTATCTATATGCGCTATAACACTATCATCATTTGCCGCGTCGAGCAATACACCTTTTTTCTCGAAGCAATAAATCAGCTCCACATCATAATGCTGCCCCAGTGCCTTTGCCAGTTCCTGAGCTATAGTATCTGCATTGGTATTTAATAATTGCCCTTGCTTGTCATGTGTAATGGGAGCAACTACTATTGCATCCTGCACTTTCAACAGGGCAGTGAGCAACGAAGTATTTACCTGGTCTATATCACCTACATAGCCGTAGTCTATATTTGCATTTACGCGCTTATGAGCCTGTATCAAATTACCATCTGCACCCGACAAACCAATAGCGTTACAATTATTTGCCTGGAGCTTTGCTACAATATTCTTATTTATGTAACCGGCATATACCATGGTCACAATCTTCAATGTTTCAGCATCTGTTATGCGCCTGCCTTCATTCATCTGTTGTGGTATACCCAACTCATTAGCCATTTTAGTAGCTATCTTTCCCCCACCATGAACCAGTATCTTTTTGCCTTCCACCTGCGAGAAGGCTTCCAGAAAAGCATGTAGCGCAGTGTCGTTATCCACTACGTTGCCACCAATCTTTACTACGAATACTTTCTCCATTATTGCGCTTTTAGGATCTCACTTAACACCGCCTGTGCAGACCATACCCTGTTACCAGCTTCCTGCGTTATAACGCTATGAGAGCTATCAAGCACCTCATCACTTAGTTCTACATTTCTGCGCAACGGCAGGCAATGCATTACTTTTGCATTGTTCGTTACGCTGAGTTTTTCATTGGTCAGCATCCAACCTTCTCCGTTACTTAACACTTTGCCGTAATCATTGTAAGCACTCCAGTTCTTTACGTACACAAAATCTGCATCCATCAATGCCTCATCCTGATTAGTGATAATACAAGCGCCCTTTGTAAACTTTTCATCCAACTCATACCCTTCAGGGTGTGTGATAACCAAGTCAGCTCCGTCCCATGCATTTATCCATTGAGCAAAGCTGTTTGCTACACATTGCGGTAATGGTTTTATATGTGGTGCCCAGGTAAGCACTACCTTAGGTTTCTTTCCTTTTATTTGCTTTTCTGCCAGTTGTTCTTTTATAGTAATGATATCTGCAAGGCTCTGCAATGGATGCAGGGTTGCACTTTCAAGGCTTACAACCGGCAGGCCTGAATATTTAATAAATTGTCCAAGTAAAAATTCGCTGTAATCATCGTCCCTGCTTTTAAGTGCAGGGAAAGTACGCACACACAACACGTCAAAATATTCACCAAAAACCGGCGCAGCATCTTTAATATGCTCTACCGTATTGCCATTCATCACCGCGCCCTCACCAAACTCAAGCGCCCAACCTTCTTTATCCACATTGAACACAATAGATTCAAGCCCAAGATTCTGAGCAGCTACCTGCGTACTAATACGCGTACGCATACTGGGATTAAGAAACAGCAAGCCAATACGCCTACCATTGCCTAAAGCTTTGTCCTTTAAGGGATCTGCCTTATACGCCAACGCAGCAGCTACTAAAGCATCTATATCTTGCACATCGTGTACGGATAAAAATTGTTTCATCTTTAGCTAACAGGTACTTGTTTTAATTCTTTTGATAATGCTGTGAGGAACATGTCTGCTTCCTCAATCGTTAAAGCCAATGAAGGCAACAAGCGCACTACATTAGGCTTTGCCTCACCGGTAAAAATATGTTGCCTGAAAAGCA
The DNA here is from genome assembly GCA_018267795.1 of Bacteroidota bacterium. GTDB lineage: Bacteria > Bacteroidota > Bacteroidia > Chitinophagales > Chitinophagaceae > SZAS-30. The sequence continues at coordinate 5,787 of JAFDXS010000118.1, forward strand.
GGTTCTTTCTTAAATCTTTGAAGTCTTCAGGTACATCAAACCCTATCATCAGCCCCTTACCTCTTACATTTTTAATAAGCGGCATTTGCTTCAATCCATTCATTAAATGCTGCCCTACACTTTCTGCATTTTGAAGTAATTGTTCCGCCTCTATCACTTCCAGTACTGCCAATGCAGCAGCACAAGCCAGGTGATTACCTCCGAATGTGGTACCCAGCATACCGTACTTAGGTTTTATATGAGGTGCTACCAGGATACCACCTATAGGAAAGCCATTGCCCATGCCTTTCGCCATGCTATACACATCTGCATTTACACCTGCGTGGTCATGCGAAAAAAACTTTCCTGTTCTGCCATAACCACATTGCACACTATCTGCTATAAACACAGCTCCATACTCATTACATACGGTACGTATGGTTTGCAGAAATAAAGGAGTTGCCTCAACAATACCACCTACACCCTGTATGCCTTCTATTATTACCGCGGCTATATCAGTACCATGTGCTACAAAATAGTTTTCTAATGTTACCTCATCATTAAAAGGAAGAAAAACTACATTGTCCGTTTCATTAACAGGGGCTACAATAGCTGGATTGTCCGTTGCGGCTACAGCTAATGAAGTACGGCCATGGAACGATTTGCTAAATGCAATTATCTTTTTCCTGCCGGTGTGGAAAGATGTCAGCTTTAATGCATTTTCATTCGCCTCAGCGCCTGAGTTGCAGAGAAACAACTGGTAATCTTCTTTACCGGAAACAGTTCCCAGCTTCTCTGCCAGTTGCTGTTGCAATGGTATTCTTATAGAGTTGCTGTAGAATGCTATTTTATTCAGCTGATCTGTAATTCTCTTTACATAATGCGGATGTGTATGGCCAATGGAAATGACAGCATGGCCACCATACATATCAAGGTATTCCTGTTCCTTATCATCCCAAACTTTTGCACCCTTTGCCTTAACAATGTTAATGTCATTTATGGGATATACATCGAATAGTTTCATGTTGCTGTTTTTTTAAAAATTTGAGGCTTTTAAATGTAAACCTGCACGCTCATCGAGGCCAAACATTAAATTCATGTTTTGTACTGCCTGGCCCGACGCGCCTTTTAATAAATTATCTATAGCTGTGTGTACTACCAGTTGCCCATCTACTTTTTCTATCTGTACCACACATTTATTGGTATTCACCACTTGCTTCAGATGTATTGGAGCTTTGCTCACTACTGTGAACGGATGATCTTTATAATACTCCTGAAACAGCTGCTCTAATTCTTCCTGCGTTTTATCGCAGGCCATTTGTGCACTCAC
>JAFDXS010000119.1 GCA_018267795.1 Bacteroidota bacterium
AGACAGGCTTCGCAATGCACATGGTAAAAGCAGAGTGATAATATTGCTAACGGATGGTGTGAATAATACCGGATTAATAGATCCTAACACTGCATTGGAGATAGCAAAGGCTTATAAAGTGCGCGTATATACTGTGGGCATAGGTACTGAAGGGCAGGCCCTAATGCCGGTGCAAACGCCAATGGGCATACAGAAACAAATGATGCCTGTGGAAATAGATGAAGCACTACTAAAGAAAATAGCTACTGAAACAGGTGGTAAATATTTCAGGGCTACGGGAAACAAGTCGCTGGAGAATGTGTATAAGGATATAGATAAGATGGAAAAGACGAAAGTAGAGGTTAGCTCATTTAAGCATTATGCTGAACTGTTCTTTCCATTTGCTATGATAGCGGTGATATGCCTGGCGCTGGAGATGCTATTGCGGTACACAGTGTTTAAGAGTATAACGTAGGTATGAAATAGCTATAAATGAAAAGAGAAGCATATTGCTTTCTCTTTTCATTTATTAAAGATCGTTTGAAATTATCTTGTCCATACGGTCCATTGGATGGGCCTAATGGTATCTGCAAGTGTTAGTGAATTTTCGGTGAGTTTGGCGATATGGGTATAATAAATATCACCCATACCATATGTTATTACCAGGTCTAAATTACTTTTGAGCTTCCAGCTACTGATTCCGTATGTGGTATCTACCCATCCAGGTACGGTCACGCGTTCAGCGCCTGTGCCATTACTGTTCAGGGTTAATGTTACAAATTCAGTATTATTATTTGAAATCATCTCGCCGGAGTCAATAACACCATTGTTATTTAAATCGGTACCAAGTTGCGATAATTTCCAGGTGCCAGTAAGTGAAGGGGAGTTGCTTTTGGAGCAAGAGCTAAGCGTAGCGCCAACAATACATGCTAAAATAAGCGTAGGGAAGAGATACTTTTTCAAGAGATATAAATTTTAAGGGTAAGAAAAAAGACTGGCTATAAAATAGCCAGTCTTTTTTAGTTGAGAAATTTTATTATTGTTTTTTGAAAGCTGTCCAGCTAACCGGATTGGTAGTATCTGCGATTACAAGGTCAGTGCCAGTAAGCGTAGTGACATGTGTAAAGGCTGTTTGACCGGCTGCATCTGTAATAGTCAAATCTTTATCACCATTTGATAAAGTCCATTTTGTTATAGCTACAGTACTGTCGAAAAAGCCAGGAATCACCACGTGTTCTGAACCGGTACCATTACCATTAAATGTTACAGTAACAGTGCCAAAAGTATCGGCAGACATTTCTCCGGCATCCATTACGCCATTTCCATTCATGTCATAACCTGACTGTACATCTTTCCATGTGCCAACAAGTTTGCTGCTGCTGCCTGAGCTGCTTTTTTTACAAGATGCAACTGATAGTGCCGTTGCAAATGAGAGACAGGTTACGATAAGTAGATTGTTTAGTTTCATTAAGCCTATTTTTTTGCTAAGATAATACGGCATTTTTTTATTTTATAATATTATCATATAATTATCTTTGAGCATAATAGCTTATTTCATCGCTTCCTTCTGCTTTTGCAACAGGAGCATTTTGTCGCGGAGGCGGGCTGCTTCCATAAAGTCGAGGTCTTTGGCTGCTTTCTCCATGCCTTTGCGGGCCTGTGCAATGAGCTTATCGAGCTGCGCAGCTGACTGATACTCAACCTCTTCTTCTGCAGCTACGCTAAGGGTGCTATCCGGTATGGCGTATTTATTGTTTTCGTCGTAGCCTTTTATGTCAAGCACGGATGTTTGCTTGAATATCTGCTCGTGAGATTTGAGAATTGTTTTTGGTACTATGTTATTTTCCAGGTTGTACTTTATTTGTTTTTCGCGGCGCCTGTCGGTTTCATCTATTGTACGCTGCATGCTCTCGGTCATTCTGTCGGCATAGAAAATAACCAAGCCTTCTGCATTTCTTGCAGCACGGCCCGCCATCTGTGTCAGCGAACGTTCGTCGCGCAGGAAGCCTTCTTTATCGGCATCCAGTATAGCCATAAGGGATACCTCAGGAAGATCAAGCCCTTCGCGCAGCAGGTTTACGCCTACCAGTACATCTATGTTACCCAAGCGCAGATCACGCAGTATTTCTACACGATCAAGCGTATCGACTTCAGAGTGGATGTATTTTGATTTTACATTGATGCGTTTCAGGTATTTGTCCAACTCTTCGGCCATGCGCTTAGTAAGCGTAGTGACCAATACGCGCTGGCTTTTCTTTACACGCTTATCTATCTCATCCAGCAGATCATCTATCTGGTTGATGCTTGGACGAATTTCTATCTGCGGATCGAGGAGACCAGTAGGACGCACAATTTGCTCCACTACTACACCGCCGGATTGTTCCAACTCATACTTGCCGGGTGTGGCGCTAACAAACACCACCTGGTTGAGCATTGACTCGAACTCATGGAAATTAAGCGGTCTGTTATCAAGTGCTGAAGGCAGGCGAAAACCAAAGTCCACAAGGTTCAGCTTGCGGGAACGGTCGCCGCCATACATGCCGCTTATCTGCGGAATGGTAACGTGGCTTTCATCTACCACCAGCAGAAAATCGTCAGGGAAATAATCTATTAAACAGAATGGCCTTGAGCCGGGCACGCGACGATCGAGAAAGCGGGAATAGTTTTCTATACCACTGCAATAGCCCAGCTCGCGTATCATTTCGAGATCATAGTTGACACGTTCCTTTATACGCTGTGCCTCTAAGGGCCTGTCTATGCTTTTAAAATATTCTATCTGTGCGGCGAGCTCATCCTGTATCTCATGGAGTATAGCAATCATCTGATCACGCGGTGCCACGTAAAGATTGGCCGGGAAGATGGCAGCATTTTCCATAATGCCAATGCGCTTGCCGGTATCTGTTTCGAAACTTTCTATTTCTTCCACCTCATCACCAAAGAAGGTAATGCGATAACCATAATCCACATAAGGCAAGTTAATATCAACCGTATCTCCCTTTACTCTAAAGGAGCCACGACCAAACTCGCCCTGGCTACGGCTGTATAATGAATTGACAAGGCTATGCAGAAATTTATTGCGGCCTATGTTCTCACCTTTATTGAAACGAATGATACCATTAGCATACTCGGTAGGATTACCAATACCATATATGCATGATACTGATGCTACCACTATGATATCCCTGCGGCCGCTAAGCAAGCTGGATGTTGCGCGCAGCCTTAGTTTTTCCAACTCCTCGTTTATGGACAGGTCTTTTTCTATATAGGTGTCAGACACAGGCATGTACGCCTCCGGCTGATAGTAGTCGTAGTAAGAGACGAAATACTCTACAGCATTATCAGGAAAAAACTGGCGAAACTCGCCGTATAGCTGCGCTACCAGTGTTTTGTTGTGTGTGAGTACTAATGTAGGTTTCTGCACCTGCTGTATTACGTTGGCCATGGTAAAAGTTTTACCAGAGCCGGTAACACCCAGCAAGGTTTGAAATTGTTCGCCTTCCTTAATGCCTTTCACAAGGTCCTTTATGGCCTCCGGCTGGTCGCCGGCGGGCTGATAAGGACTTTCAATAGAGAATTTCATGCAAATACAAATTTCTGCATTTTATGAACAAGAAACTGATAAAATAAATATAAATAAAAAAGCTGCCATGTGGAATGGCAGCTTTTTAAAAATATCTGTAAACTATTATTTCTTTTTAGGGGCCGGTTTCTTAGGAGCCGCAGCTTGTTTTTCTGCATTCTTGAGCTGCTTCACCAGGTCATCAGCCGGGTCAATGGCAAGGATCAGGTCTTCGTATTTCTTCAGATTTTCTTTGTCGTCCTTGTTGTAGTAATACAGAGCAAGGTAGTCATAAGCTAGCTGAAGATCTTTTTTCTTTTCGTAGTTAGGACCTACCTTTTCCAGCCATTTGGTGAAGAATGGTACAGCAGTGCCTTCTTTACCTTCATTGTCTATAGCAGCGCCTACACGACCACGCCAGTAAGTAGCAGACTGTTCGTTAGGGAACTTAGTTTCCATTTCTTCAAAGGCTTTTGCTGCATTAGGATAGTCCTTAGCATAGAAGTACATAGCACCTCTCCAGAAATAGTCAACAGGCTGTGTTTCAGGATAGGCTTTTATCAGCTTGTCGTACCACTCAGCAGATTTAGCGTAGTTCTTAGTGTCTTTAAAGTTGTTGGCGATATCGCGATAGATATCTGATTTGTTTTGAGTAGAGTCAGACGTTACAGCCTTGTTGAAATAGTAGCTTGCAGAGTCGCCCATACCATTTTGCATCATTATCTGCGCGTAGTACTGGTAGTCTTTAGAAAGTAATTTTCTTGGCTCCTGTGTAGCGAAGTATGTTCTGATATTTTTCAGCGCATTTACAGAATCTTTGGTTTCGTACTGGCTGAAAGCAAGGATACCAAATATACCAGGCTTATGAACGCCTGAAGATATAAGCTCATTTGCCTTTGTTACCGCCTCAGCATAGTGCTTAGACAAGAATAATATTTCAGTATACCTTATCTGGTCATCAACAGAGTTATCAGACAGCGGCATGTACTTCTGTATGTTTTCGTAAGCCAGGTCATACTTGCCTGCACCTTCGTAAGCGTAAGCGAGGTAGCGGTAAGGCAGCGGATTGTTCGGATCAGCAGCTTTAGCTTTATCCAGGCTTTCCAGTGCCAGCTGGTAATTCTTTGCTGCGTACCACAGGTAACCTGCACGCGTATAAGCCAAAGAATTTTTAGGGTCTTTGCTTGTTACTTTTTCGTAGTTGTTCATGGCTTCACCGCCACCACCTATGGTTTTCTGGTAAGCATCGCCCAGTGATATGTGCAGGTCTGCATTATCAGTGCTTTCCAGTGCTTTTTTATACCAGTCTATGGCCTGCTGATAATTAAGGCCATCAGCATCAGAATAAGTAATGGCATCAGCTGCATATTTCAGCGGTTCCCATTCCTTTTTCCTCGCCTTGCCTGCCACAGCTGTAGCCAGCTGCATGCCTTGTGTCACATTGCCTTGTGCAAATGCTACACGCGCCATGCCGGCCATGTTTGCAGGGTCTTCAGGATATTTTGCAAATGTTTGTTTTGCAGTGTTAACATCTCCGCGTTCCAGCTCGCTAAGCCCCATATAGTAGTTGGCCTTTGCATTGCCGGCTGCCAGTGGTGTGAATATTTTTTCAGCACTCTGGTAACGCTCATAGTTATACATTTTTACTCCGTCGTCGAAAGATTGCGCCTTTGCACTTACAGACAGTGCCAGGGCGGCCATGATTACTATACCTTGTTTCATTTTTGTTGTACCTGATTTAACGTACAGTTCGTTTCTATATTTGCTGGTTTAAAAAAATTATGGATTAACTGATGCATCCCTGATAATGATATTCATTTTCAAAGGAAACAGGTTTGCATGTTTAAAAATAAGTTGCCCGCGTGTGCTCGTTAAAAAATTTGCAAAGCCCGTGCCAAGTCCGTGATAGCTTTCGCGGCTCACGTAAAACAGGTCGCGCGTCAGCGGGTACCATTTAAGCGCTATATAAGCCTGGTACGGCTGATAAAAGCGGCGTGTGCTATCATTGAGCATAGCCACTACCTTAATGGTGTTGATAAAGCCGCCTGTATTAGCAGTATCAATAGGATCGCTAACATAGCTAAGGCCTACAAAGCCAATAGCATCAGGGTTCTTAGCTACATATTGTACTACTTCTGCATTGCCCTTAGCTGCAAATACGTTGCTGCCCAGCTTCTGGCCCTTCAGCAGGCTATCTGTGATATACCTTACGGTGCTTGAGCCCTGGTTGTCGAATACGACCGTATATTTTTTCTTATACACACCTGTCAGTATTCCTTTCAATGCTGCCATATCCAGCAGGCTATCGGCAGAGCTGTTATTCACTATTACTGCTACTGCGTCCTTAGCCAGTGCTTCAGAGCTTGGAGCAATTTGCTTTTGGTCGCAAAGCTGTTTTTCAGCAGGGCTTAGCTGCCTTGTCACTAATATGATACGGGCCTTGTCGTCAAAATAGTCCTTAAAACATTCTGATTCCGGCTTGTAGTGCACGGTGATGTGTGCATTAGGATAACTGCTGTCAAACACCTTTAGCTGCTCCTCTATTACCGGCTTGTAAGTTTCATCAGCCGATATATCTATAGTACCAGTGCTAAGCGTATCGGGATGCTTAGGTGTATTATCGCATGATGCTATTACGAGCGAGGTAACAAATAAATAAAATATGCTTTTAAGTGTTTGCATTCGGGATTGCAATTTTAGCTATAATTTGAAAAAAATAAGGTATATCATACTTTCTTGTAACATTAATTTAACAGCTGCAAAGATATGTTAAGAAACTGCCTGCTGCGGGTGCTGCAGAAAGTAAATATCAGCGCCGGGTATTTCTATCACGAATGCTGCGTATGCCCCTGTAAATGCGGAATGCGCCGTAAAGAAACATGAGGCCGCCCAGTACATACGCAAAGCCGGATGATAACTCCATAGTGCCGAAATACTTAAGCGAAAGTATGGCACTTGCAATGACGAGGTAAAGTACACCCATGCCTAAATCGAGCGTGCTGCGAAAGCTTCTGTAAGGAGTGCGTTCATTATTTTCATCGTAGCTCATTATCGCTATTATTTGATTGTGAAACGTGCAGTTGATAAATCTATTACTCAACAGATGCAGAAAAGGGGATTTTCCACACGAAAAGCAGCAGACCGGGCTGCAAAATTAGAATTCTGTGACATTAATAAAAACAAAAAGAGACTGTGGGTTATACAGTCTCTTTTTAAAATCGCTAAAGCTGAAGTTATTTCTTCTTAGCGGCTGCCTTTTTAGGGCCTGCATTTTTAGTAGCTGCCTTTTTTGGAGCTGCTGCTTTTTTAGGAGCCGCTGCTTTCTTTGGAGCTGCTTTTTTTGCTGCTGCCTTCTTAGGAGCTGCTTTCTTTGCTGCTGCTTTTTTAGGAGCTGCTTTCTTCGGAGCTGCTTTTTTAGCTGCTGCTTTCTTTGGAGCTGCTTTTTTAGCTGCTGCTTTTTTTGGGGCTGCTTTTTTTGCTGTTGCCATAATTGTGTGAATTTAAGGGTTAAACAAAAAAGTTGTAAAAAAGTAGCGCCGAGGGGGTTAGGCCT
>JAFDXS010000011.1 GCA_018267795.1 Bacteroidota bacterium
TTTACCAGTCGTACCACAAGCACCACCGCATAAGGAATCATTTTTTACCGGCGAGCTGCCATTGGGGTGATAGCCTGTAGGTGCATCCGCACTAGAGCCATAAGCTCCGTTCCAGTTTATGCCCACTTCCACATAATTGCCTTTTAGGAAAGCATTACAATTTACCAGTTGAGCATTTACCTTTATACCAGAAAGCAGAAAGGGAATAACTAATGCGAAGAATCTTATAGGATAAAGCTTTTTCATAGTTTTCTTTTTAGTTAAATATTTTTAAATTTACATAAGAATATTTATCAATTGTTGTGCTTATTAATTAATTCATTAAAATAAGTTAATTACATTTTAATAATTATATAATAGCGGCATTTCTTTTTAAAATTTAATTTGGTTAACTTTAAGTTATCTATTTACAATCATGCTGTTAAGCAATGATAATTAAGCAGTTCTGAATTTTTGTTGCTTAATATTTGTTTCAAAATAGATTATCCTCTATGAAAGCAAAACCTCTAACAAAAAAAGAAGCTAAAAATTTAAGTGAAGCTTACCAGCATCTAAAAGGTAGCATCATCTTTAATGGCAAAGATGATTATAAGGTAATAGATTGTATTTGTATTTCGCCTGCATATAAAAAAGACAAATTAGCCTTTATAAAAAAGTATAGCCTTTTTAGAAATGCCGAAAAAGCCTTATCTCAATACGAAGGTATCTATTTCGATGTTCTTATCATTTTCAAATCATCTACTTCACTCGAAAGCAACTTGCAATTTACCGAGTTGAAAAACTTCCTATATCAGGCAAATCAGCTTACAGGCTAGTATTGCTTTATCTTTTTATTTTTCACACCCTCAATTTGCGCTGCAGCTTGGGGGCTTATTATTTTATCGCCAATATTATACCTATTATAATAATATTATGTCTAAACATAAATTTCCTATCTTTGGAATCTACTCTATTCCCATGCCCAAGTTATTCGGTTAAAGAGGATGAATTGATAACTTACTTCTTAGATCGGATAAGAGAGCACTGCAATGTGCTCTTTTTTTATGCGCTTCATTTTTCAATGCAAAAGAAAAGCCACGCTTTTAGCATGGCTCTGTTATATAAGAGATTCTTATAGTTATTGCATTGTAAATTCCGGCAACCTATAGTTTGTTGTATTTGTGTTTTGGTATGTCATGGCAGCGCTTTTAGTAGTTGCTACCAATTTCACAGTTCTCAAAAAATCATCTACAGATCTGTTTATTATTTTCTTGCAACCTCTGGTAAGCCTGGCAGATTTTCTGCCTCTTTCTATTTTATAATTATCTCTTAGCCAAACTACCTTTAGAGACAACTCATTATTTAAAGCCTTCACTTTATGCATCAGCTCTTCAAATGAAGGAGCATATCCTTTTTCTATTATTCCTTTGGTAATATCTTCCACATACTCTGTTGTAATCGTTTCAGCAATTTGACTAAACAATGTAAGTGACTGTTTACCAAATAGATTTGGTATTTGCGATAACATTGGTGTTTTCGGTTTATATTAAAAATCTAAAGTACAACAATCCATTTCAAATGCTCGTTACTTGTTTGTTATTGTACTTTATATTACAAAGTAAACTTATTTAGGTAATAAAAACAAGAAAGGGAGTACGTGAAAAGTACTCCCTTCTTCTATTTAATGATAATTTAAAGCTATTTCACCTCTATTACAGCCTGCGATGCAGCCAGCGGTACGTCGCTTCCCGCATCCAGCGCCCCTACTATTGTATATTTACCTTTAGGTATATCATTAGGCAGCACCAGCTCTACATATCGTTTTTGCTCAGGAAATACGGGGAACCGTTTAGGGCCAACTTTTATTTTCTTTGCGTTTTCAACACCGTCTAAGGGGGAAAGCTCCAGGTAAGCGGAGACTCTCATCTGCGTACCACCTGTGTTTTGGCAGCCTAATATATAATGGCCTTTTTCATTGGGTACACTTTTAAATGCCAACATTTTTATCTCTTTGTTCATTAATGGTGGCGTTTGGTATATATGCACTCCCATACGCATCTGGTCATTAATGGCTGCTGCTCTCTTCACATCACTTGCCATAGGCGCTACCATTTCATTCACAGTTTCAAGAAAGAGCATACACCATTTCATTTCACTTGCCGCACCAGGTGAGTCTGGTACCGTCATTCTTATGTTTAGCGTTACGCTCTCATTTGGCTGTAAATCAACAAATGGTTTATCAAGTGATACCCAGTTTGCACATGAATGAGCAAAAGTGCCTGATTTCTGGTATATATGCCGGCCTAAGGAATCCCGATAAAAGTCTTCTATATATATTTTAAAGCTTTTCCTTTCTTTCAGCGTATTGCTTACCTGTAGCTTTGCAATAGCAGTCTGGCCTGCACCTAATGTAAAATCTATAGTAGCAGGATTCACTGCTAGGCCACCACCGCTTTGTGCATAGCTATAGTTAGCAGCTAGCATTAAAAATATAATAAGGAGAAACAACCTATTCATAAAATTTAGATTATTTTTGATTTGTAATTGTTTTCAGGCTGCAAAAGTAATTTATTTTTATACTTCAGTATAACAAATCATCATGAAACTACCTTTCTCTATACTTTTTTCCATATGTGTCCTTACATTATATAGTGGTACTAGCTATGCGCAAGCTGCCAATCCTGATAATAATATTACTCTTACAGTTAACCAACCGCTTGTTTTTTCTTACAATTTTGCTGATGAGCTGGTTCACGACAAAATAATTAATAACGCACTAGAATTAAAAGTCCGTTCGGCACAATATAATACTAATATATATGCTACTCTTTCACTAATAGGTGGTGATATCAGCCAGTTTGCGCAACAAATTTCACTGCGGCTTAGAAATAAAACTTCCATTAGTGCTGCTACAGGTAGTGCTAATACTGATATATATTTAGCAAATACACCGGTTTTATTGTTTTACCAACCTCGCATGATAGATAACACCCCATATTATTCATTTTATTACGATGTGGTTATGCATCCCTTCACTTACCAGGTGCGCCCTGGCACTTATAACTTCTCTATCCTTTTTACAATGACACAACCATGAAAAAAGTATTATTCCTAATATATATAATTGTAATCGCACCTTTTTGTTGCCGAGCACAGTCAGGAGGTTTATTTTCATTAAATCAAACAGCCAACGGTACTATTACACTACCTCCCCTGCAAGATCTAAGGGTAACCGCATTAAACAATACAGGTATATCATTTGAAGGAGCTAAAGATTTTGCTAATGGTAAGCATGTCAACAGTCAATATCAATTAAAAGTATTAAGTAATATTCCCTGGTATATTAGTGTACGTGCAAGCGACCCTGTGCTTACAGCACTTACACCTACCACTCCTCGCGATATACCTGTTAGTATCGTAAGATTAAAACCAAGTACCGCCAGCAGCTATATTAACCTTTCTACTGCAGCGCAAACACTTATGGTAAGTGAAAACAACAACCTGGAGAACACTTATTATATTGATATGAAATTTGACCCGTCCTGGACTTTGCCAGGCGGTTCTTATAATATACCTCTAGAATTTACTTTGAGTCCTCAATAAATCTCATTTTTTCATAAAACAAAAAAGCATATCTCTAAAAGATATGCTTTTTTGTTTTAAACGAGCATATTGAGTAAATATTCACTGGGCCTTTTTCATAAAAAATCGCTCCTCGGACTCCAATTTTCTAAATTTTTAACCAAATTTTATAGGTTTTAATATTAAAAAAAATTGTGCATATCCTGTGAATTGATGTTAATAATCATAAAAGCCTTATGTATTATTATAGCATAATTATCGCTTACAAAAACATTAAAATAAAAATAATAATTAAATATCATAAAATGTTTTGTTTTGATTTTCAATTAAAATAAGCAATAATAATTATCTAAAATCAATAAAGTAAATAAAAAAATAAAATAATACAACATTAAAATGTGGATAACCTTTTTATGTGGAATATTCATAGCATTAAAATGACATTAAAAAGCATTTTAAAAGAATAATCAGATACGTGTCACAATTCTCACCATGTTATCTGCATCCCTTACCTAATAAGACCTTTAAGTGTATTAAGGCTGTATAAATTTCTCCGATTGTCCATGCATAAAAGAGTTTTTAGCCCTCTTATTTTAAGTAAAACGCACTTTTTGTTGAATAGTGGTTAATAACTAAGACTCCATCCCGCCTTTCCATGAGCAATCTTTGTGTCATCAATTCATCTCTTTAACCATCAAAATTTTTAACAAAATGAAAAAAGTAATCCTCGCATCGCTCGCAATGGCAGCTTTCGCAACAGCAAACGCTCAGTTGAACTCATCTGATTATGCTCCAAAAACTGCAACTGTACATGATAACGTACAGGTACAGGTTCCTAACGTATTACTTCTGAGCCCTAGCGGTCAGTCTGTAATCCTGGCTTCTTCTGATCTGTTAGGTGGCGTTGTAACTGGAACTCAGACTTACATGGTATCTTCTAACAAAGAATGGATGGCTTCTTACAGCATCACTGGTGCTACTGGTACTGAAGATGGTAAATCTTACACTCACGGTGATGCAACTCACTTTGGCTGGAACGGCGGTACTGCTTCTAACACTGATGATGGTGATGATAACAACATCATGCCTTTAAGCTTACTTTCAATGAAAGTTACTGCTCCTACTTCTTCTTTAGAAGGTGGTAGCCTTAGCAACATCACTTGGGGTTCTAGCTACACTCCAGTACACACTGGCGGTTCTCAGCAGTTCATCAACGAAGGCACTTGGGGTGCTAACCTGCCTTTCTCTCTGAACTATCAGTACAACTTCAACACTTGGAACTACATGGGTGGTATCTATCGTGCTGATGTAACTGTAACTGCTACTCAGGAATAAGCTTAATACTTCTCTTATAAATTAAGCCCTTCCCCGGAAGGGCTTAATTTTAAAATTAATCATTCCCTATCTAACACTATAAATACCACAACCGTAGAGGGAAGTGTAGTCGGTAAAGAGAGAGCATTCAAATATAATCCACACCCCACTAATGATCTCTGGTGTTAAACATATTATCCTTCTATTAGTATTTTTGTTCGCTATCCTTGCAGGGTATAATGCCGGCGCACAGGGTAGTCCCTATTATACTATCACTTATAAAGATTCTTTACAAAAAGAGCCTTCATCATCATTTCTTTACAATAACATCACAGTAAAGAACACCTTCAACCAACTTATTAGCCTTTCAGTTTCTATTACTGCACCCGCAGGTTGGTATTTAGTTTCTGATGAACAAGTTACTTTAGATGTTCCTCCCGGTGCAACACAAATAGTACCGCTAACGCTTGCAAGACAGCCCGGTGCTTTAGCAAAATGGACACCGGTAAGCATAACTGCACAACTCAAGAATAGTCCCCTAAAAGATCAATACCAGTTTTATGTAAAAGATAAAGTGAATACCAATTTTGGTATTTATCCTTTTTCACAAAACATACAGGTTACTAATTTCCAGAAAGACTACGAGGTAAAGTTGCTTATAAAAAACAAAGGCAACCTTGACCAGCATTATAAAATAATTCTTGAAAACAGCTTATTTGAGCTAAATAGCAAATATACTGTTACCATTCCTGCACGCTCAGATAGCGTTGTTACTTATTCGTTTCATATTAACAAAGAAATGTGGAACCGACTAAAAAAAGAGGAAGTACGTGTACGGGTAATAAATGATAGCAACAGAGAAAACAACTACTCATATACTGTAGATAAGATGAGCAGTATTGCAAGACAGCATGAGCAGGCATACGAGACTATGCCCATTACGCTGGAGGGTGGCATGATGCAGTTTAACAATACACTTGCTTATTATGGTGCTATTACCGGAGATATAGCTTTCAGCAAAGAAAGCAACCTGGGTTTCTATTACAGGTCAAAGGAATTTGGCATCACAGGTTTACAGTATAATGTGTTCAATATATTTTTCAATTATAAGAATTGGCAAATAGCTGCGGGCCAAATGACCGGGCCTAAAGATTTTTATACCATAGGCAATGGCCTAAGATTATCATACGCACAAAAAGATGGCTTATCCTTTAGTATATACGGCATACGTCATCAAAAAGGATTGGGAACATACAATGATATCTATGGCGCAAACTTAGGTTATCATATTACTCATGATATAGTTGTTAAACATTGCCTTGCTGCGAGCTATGATACCAGCAGAAATATGAATAGCTATATTCTTTCTACAGACGTACAGCTAATTAAAAATAAAACCACAGCCCTAAATGTAAGTGCCGGTACAGGCTTCGATCATTCGGCCATACCAATACCAGGTCTTAAAGATACCCTGGGTACAGCTTTTGGTTACAATTTCACCTATGGCAAGGACAGATTGCGCCTCATTTCCAGTGTACAGATCAATAGCAATAATTATCCTGGCATGTTCAGAGGATACCAATATCAAAATCATGATTTCAGGTATCAGGGCAAGAATAGCTTTATAGGTCTGTTTTACAGGTATAATTATTCCAAAACAAACTATTTCAAGGACAGCATATACAACCTTACCAGTTATAATTATAACCTTTCTAACTACGGTATACAAACGGGCTGGAATAATAAATTGATGAGTATAGCTATTGGTACAGGTATACTATCCCAAACTGGCCAAACCACTGCCCCACCTAAGTATCAATCGTTCAATCTTGATTATAATCTAACAATAGCTAAGTATCTATATTTCCAATCCAGCTCATTAGTTGGTTACCCAACGCTTTCATTCAGCAAATCGCCCGATCTGTTTACACAGCTTTTTGCACTTGGCTCATCTTATGGTGGTGTGCAAATGCTTTATTCAAAGTTCCCTAACTATCAGCCCGTGTACACAACAACAGGTGTACAATCAGGTGATCAGAATGGATTTGTTGAAACTGTAAATTATGGCGCTTATGTAAATGGAAGGTTCTTTCATAACAAATTAAATACAAGGCTTGCTTATTTCCTTTCTCAAACAATAACAGACCACAAAGAAATATCTAATGCCAATGCAAACATTAGGTACGAAAACAAACACGAAGGCCTTACTGTATCGCTGGATGGCAATATGCCGCTGCAAAAAGACAACATAAATAACCACTATGCATCTCTCTCAGTAATAAAAGATTTGAATGTGCCTATGGTATTTAAACGCAAGTATTATGATCTAAAGCTTACGTTATTCAATGATGAAAACAGCAATGGCAAGTATGATAAAGACGAGCAATTATTAAAAGACGTGCAGGTAAACATAAACAATTATGGCATGTTATCTGATGCCAATGGTAACATTTTATATAGAAATATTGAGAAAGGAAATTATACACTTGACTTTCATAGCATCAGAAGCTTAAGAGGGCTTATTCCTGCGTATGGCTTTACACAAAGCGCTGTAGTTAATGGAAAAACCGACATGCAGATTCCGTTTAAAAAAGCGCGCATAATAACCGGTCATCTAAGTGTAGAAATCGATACGATAAGCCATACTTCTGTAACTGTGCAAAACTACAGAGTAACGGCAACTGACAGCAGCGGTGAAAAGTTCACAGACCTTACAGATGCTCAAGGCGATTTTACACTAAGCCTGCCTGCAGGAAAATATACTGTAGCGCTTAACCCTGCAGCATTTGCCGATGAAGCTGTAAAACCGACACAAATATCATACAATGTAGATCTGGTAAATAATGAAGAAGGTATGGTAACATTTAAACTAGTGCAGAAAAAACGCGGGGTGGTATTTATAAAAGCAGACTTAAATTAAAAAAAGATTTAACCATATATCCAAACTCTTTATTCCACTTAATAAAACAAAAACAACATGAAAAAAACCGTTCTCACAATTGCAATTGCTTTCGCAGCGTTTGCGAGCAATGCGCAGCTGAATAGCAGCGCTTATGCGCCGGCTACAGCCACTGTTCACGACAATGTACAGGTTCAGGTTCCTAACAAATTGGAAATGACACCTGCACATGCTACTACCATTTTGTCTACCACTACACTGCCTGCTACTGTAACAAACAATCAAACGTTTACAGTAAAATCAAACAAGGAGTTCAGTGTATTCGTAAACATCAATAGCGACAACAACATATTTTTTGACTACGATCGTGGCAATTCAGCTAATCATCTTGATTGGGATGACAATAACCGCATGCTGCTGAGTGATCTTAAAATGAAAGTTGCTACTAACCTGCCTGGTGGTTCTATACAAAATGGTTTCGATCATTACACACCATTAGTACACACTTGGTTTAACTGGGGACTTGGAGCTCAGCTCATCAATGAAGCACAACCGGGAGGCAACCAGCAATTTGATGTTGCTTACAAAGTTGATTTGGGCTGGGACCATGTAGGTGGTATCTACAGCGCAACAGTAGTGTACACAGCAGTACAAGAATAATTTGTTAAGGGGAGCACCCGTAAGGGTGCCCCTTTCCTAACTTTAAAAACCAATGATTATGCGTATTCTTATTTTTATTCTGATGTTAATGCCTGTAGCCCTATTCGGAAAAAATTATAAATACGGTAAGCTTATTATCTCTTCCAAAGGCAATGATTACATCTCTATGGATAAAACCATAGTGCGTGAGCTTCATGGCAACATATCGCTTAACGGAACGTTTTTGAGAATAGATAATAAGAACTACAAACTGAAGTCGATAAAGGGAGACAATATGTATAGAGCAAAGGGGCGCATCTTTAAACTAATTTATGTTGCTGACAACCTGGCTTATATTGAACTGTACAACTATGATAAAGTTTACAGCTATTGCATAAATAATGTAACAGACGAAAAAGGGACATATTTATCTGCCAGGTGATGGCATAATAAAACCTTTGTTGTATGACTACACGAAATATAAGGTTATCGATAATAGTATTATTTTTATTTACGATAAATGTACTATTCTATTATTTCTTTAACCAAATAGCATTTATCATAAACTGCAGTAACAGAACTTATCCGGCAAGTTCATTCCTCAGTCGCGAAAACATTAAGGCACCTTTGCTTACAGCAGAGGTATTGTCATTTTTGTTCCCAGGGTCTACTACTGTCAATTTAACTGAAGAAAAGATCATTACTGCAAATCCTGTATCTGCTGCAGATAACATGCAAGTAAGTACATTAAATGAGAATACAGAAATTTCAAGTGCTGCACCACTTTCAACAATTGACAATAATAAACCGCTGCAACCCAAAGTACTTGTTACTCCTGTTATTAAAACTACTACAGCAACTATTACAAGTACTGAAACCAAAACTGTATCAACCACGCCGAATACAATATCATCTTCAGTAGTAACAGATTTAAGTGATGCAGCAACAGACGAAGTTGATGTCAAACCTGCTAAAAATGTTATGGGCCATGTAAATAGTGCTGATATAAAAAATCTTCCTATTACCAGGTCTGTATCTAAAGATGCAAATGTAGCGGGTAAAGTGGTTACAATTAATGGCCAGAGTTCTCTGATGGTTTACCCTACAAATGCAGAATGGCATGAAATGTTTGTCATCTTAAATCTGAATCCCTCTGATAAAACACCACTTAAATCGATAGTGACTCCGGATTTTGAAGGCGTGGTGTACCCAAGTCTGCAAAAAGGTGAGATAACAATACATGGAACCAATTATAAAATAACGCTGGTAAAATTAAAAGGACATAACCCAAATTCATCTTATCCGTACTTTTTGTCATTAACTAATTCCAGTACATTTTTCATATTTGGCGATTATTCCGACAAAAACAAATGGTATATCTATGAAAACAATGAGGTCACACAATTTTCACCCACTTCAGACATTCATTTTCTATAGTCATTAGCGTATGTCGCATTTGTTCTAATCTTGACTAAGTAAATTTTCTATTATTTTTATAACATCATTAAATGATTAATATATATTTTATATTATAATTATATTTTAATTTTTATACATAAAATATTGATAGCAATTATACTTAGGAAAGAGACATTAGCAACATACAAGAGCTCAAAAAGTCAATACGCAATAAATCATATTAAAAGGAAAAATTTCCTGTAAAACTTTTAGTTTTAAAGCCTTACATTTAATAATCCATCACCTTTTTCCAAAAGAACATCTTGATCTTTTATCACTAGAAGAAATAAAAATTCGTGATAACAGTTAAATTATTATGAGGGTGAAAATGAAAAAATTTTTATTTATCAAAGGTTTATTTCTCTTATTTGTTTTTCTATTCTCTGCCCAATATGCCGCTGCACAATTGGACAGTTGCAACATCTTTCTTCAAGGCAGATATATAGAGGTTGGGATTAATACAAATGGTGCCTATGGCTCGAGCGCGGGAGCTCCGGCAGGCTACCACCCGAAAGGGGCTGCCGGAATTATCGACTCATGTTATGGCACCTGTCCAACCGGCAACCTTGGCTTTGTGGCAGACCCCGACAAAGATGGCTGGACAATTGGTACACCTGCCTATTTTGGGGACTATTTTATGCCGGGTTTCCCACAGGAGGGTTGGAGCATTATGGCTGATGGCAACCAGGCTAATGCCTGGAATGGTAATGGACAATGTTCTGCAGTTACCGGCACATACCCGTTTTCAGTATCTGGTTTAAGGGGTAGCAACCAGTCTTATACCAGCACAGGCAATAAAAGAACCGGCGTATGGCGTGGCAACTATGATAGCTTGCAGATAACCCAAACAACAACCGTCGATACCTCTAAAGTATTTTTTACTGTATATATGTCTATAGTAAACAAAGCCCACAGCGCGCGCAATAATGTTTACTATCTAAGAACAGTAGATGCCGATAATGACGAACCGGAAGTAGGTCTTACAAACTTCACGACTATCAATTCTGTTGATTATAAGCTGCCTAATTCTTTGGGGGCTACACTTATATCTTCTACCAGTCTCACATATTCCAGGGCTTATCTCGGCCTTGGCACCCTTGATTGCAGGGCGAAATGTTTCTACAATAAAGCAAGCCTGGTACCCTCATACGGCACTATCGACAGCATGTATGGGAAATACGGGGGCAAAGGCGATACAGTCCGTTACTATTATTCAGGAAAGGATACAGATGATGTTGCAATAAACCTTGCGTACAAGCTGGGCAGTATTGCAGCTGGCGATAGTGTAAACTTTGCCT
The DNA here is from genome assembly GCA_018267795.1 of Bacteroidota bacterium. Taxonomy (GTDB): domain Bacteria; phylum Bacteroidota; class Bacteroidia; order Chitinophagales; family Chitinophagaceae; genus SZAS-30. The sequence continues at coordinate 11,170 of JAFDXS010000011.1, forward strand.
TTGCATATATACTGAAGCAATCTGATATTACCGCAGCCTTTGAAAGCACACAGCCGTCGCTGAAAGTAGATACAGTAGCACACAGGTCGGGCGATACTATAAGGGTTTGCCGGGGCAGTACTATACCTGTAAGTATAACAAATGGCGGCGGCTACACCTGGAGCTGGACATCACTTACCAGGGATTCTATTTATCCATCTACAGGGCCATCGGTAAGTGTAAAAATTTCTGACACAGCAGCTATATCTATTATAAGGGCAGTAGGCAGTTCAGCCTGTAATTATGATACTTTTATTATTAAGTTTATAGCCCCTGCCAAGATCACAATTGACCCTATATCTGCACTTTGTAAAGGCAAAACAGTAAGATTGCATGCCCGAAATGGTACAAATCTTACATGGTCCCCATCTACAGGTCTATCGTGTACCTTATGCGATAGTACTGTTGCGTCGCCTACAAATAGTACTACCTACAAGGTAGTTGGCACTAATAGTTTGGGCTGTACGGATTCTGCAACAGTAAATGTTATAATAGACACCCCTGCAACAGTGAATGCATCAGCTCATCCATCAACAATTTGTGCTGGTGACTCTACTAATCTGCTTGCCCGTGGCTCTGGTACCTATTTATGGTATCCGTCAGGCACTATATCCTGTGCTACTTGCGACAGTACTTTTGCCAGACCAACAACTACCACTACCTACACAATAGTAGGAACAGATATACGCGGCTGTACAGATACAGAGGCGGTTACCGTAACGGTAAACTCACTTCCTGTAATAACATTAGATTCTACCCTGACGATTTGTAGTGGCCGAAGTGTGCGCTTAAAAGCGCACGGCGGTACATCCTATACATGGAGGCCAACAGCTGCCTGCGCTACCTGCGACAGCAATGTAGTAACCCCCACAAGCACTACAGCCTATCATGTAACGGGTACAAATGCTAATGGCTGTAAGGATTCTGCCACGGCTACTATTACAGTGCATTCCCTACCTGATATTCAAATAGATTCATCGCAATCTATTTGTACAGGAACCACGGTTACACTCATTGCGCGTGGCGGCACTAGCTACACATGGTCACCTTCAGGTACTACAGGTACTACGCTATCCGTTACGCCTGTTGTCACTACTCATTACTCTATTACAGGTATCGATGCTAATGGTTGTGTCAACACAGACACCGTTACTGTTACAGTTAATCCTTTGCCCACAGTCAGTGCAGGGGCAGACAAAAGTATATGCAATGGCAGCTCCACAACCTTAACTGCAACGGGTGCCGTAACATACTCCTGGAGCCCTTCTACAGGCTTATCATGCACAAACTGTGCAAGCCCTACAGCATCTCCATCTACTACTACCACCTATGTAGTAACTGGCACAAATGCCAATGGTTGTATAAATACAGATACCGTAACAGTAGTAGTAACCACAGCAACAGCAGTAAATGCAGGCCCCGACAAAGCAATTTGTATTGGCAGCAGCACATTGTTATCAGGTACCGGCGCATCATCTTATTCCTGGTCGCCTACCACAGGCTTATCATGCAGCACATGTGCAAGCCCTACGGCAACGCCTGCTACCACTACCACCTATATACTTACCGGCACCAATATAAATGGCTGTGTCAGTATAGATACGGTGATAGTTAGAGTAAACACATTACCTGCAATAAACGCAGGTTCTGATAAAAGCATTTGTACAGGCGGTACAACTACCTTGAATGCCAGCGGAGGTTCATCTTACGTTTGGACACCGGCTGTAGGTTTATCCTGCAGTACATGTGCCAATCCTGTAGCTACCCCTGTTGTTACAACTATCTATGCAGTAACTGGCACTGATAGCAATGGCTGCATAAAAAACGACACGGTAGTAGTAACTGTAAATACGCTACCTGTGGTAAATGCAGGGCCTGATAAAACTATATGCAGAAATAGCAGCACTACACTCTCTGCCACGGGAGCCGTAAGTTATTCATGGAGCCCGGCTACCGGCCTTTCATGCACTAGCTGTGCCAGCCCTACCGCTTCTCCTGCTACCACTACCACATACATTGTTACTGGTACTAATGCAAATGCATGTTCCGGAACGGATACAATAACCGTTTTTGTAAATTCTTTACCAACGGTTAATGCAGGAACAGATAAAACTATATGTGCAGGCTCAACTTCTAACTTGGTTGCTACAGGTGCCTCTGCTTATACCTGGACACCATCCACAGGACTATCATGCACATCTTGTTACAACCCTGTTGCATCACCCGCAAGCACCACTACTTATATAGTTAGCGGTACTGATACCAATGGCTGTACAAATAACGATACCGTTGTAGTAAATGTAAACCCGCTACCCACTGTAAGTGCCGGGCCAGACAAAGCAGTATGTAATGGCACTGCTGCCTCAATTACGGCGACGGGTGCTATATCTTATGTATGGTCACCCACCACAGGATTATCTTGCACTACTTGCGCCAGTCCTTTGGCAACCCCAACTACAAGCACAACATATATAGTAACCGGTACAGATGCACATGGCTGTATCAATACAGATACGATTAACATTTCTATAAGGGCTTTGCCTGTAGTAAATGCTGGTGCTGATATATCTATATGCAAGGGTACTGCTACTACCTTATCTGCTAGTGGCGCTTCATCTTATTCTTGGTCGCCAGCTACAGGTTTGTCATGTACCACATGTGCTAGTACTTCAGCTTCACCTGCTGCAACGACTAGTTATGTGGTTACTGGTACAGATACTTATGGTTGCTTTAATAAGGATACGGTTAAAGTGACTGTAAACAATATTGTATCCGTTAGTGCTGGTGCAGATCAAAGCATTTGTGCAGGCGGAGCAGCTAAACTATCAGCCACTGGGGCACCATCCTTTACATGGAGCCCAGCAACAGGTTTATCATGCACTACCTGTTACAACCCTACTGCTTCTCCCGCTACCACCACTACTTATATAGTTAATGGTATTGACACAAATGGTTGCTCAAACACCGATACTGTCATAGTAACGGTACATGCTCTAACGCTTGTAAATGCAGGTGCAGATCAATCAATATGCAGCGGCTCTTAAACTACCGTTACT
>JAFDXS010000120.1 GCA_018267795.1 Bacteroidota bacterium
CAATGACAGATGCGGTGTACTACCCTGCTACTATACAGTTCACAGCGAGCAGGCAGGAACTGGACCATTTGCTGAATCTGTACCCTGACCTGGGCTATATTACTACGGGCTTGCTTCGCTTGTATGGAACGATCTTTCAATTTCCTACGCAGGTACGGATTACTGCTATTGCCAAACATTTGAGACTGGATAAGGACTTGCTGGAAAAGATGCTCTTGCAACTGGATAAAATGGAGATACTGGATTATAACAGGCCTAAGGATGGGCCGCAACTATTTTTTCATCATTTGCGGGTGGATAGCAGGCATCTGCAGCTTGACCTGCAGCGTATATTGAAACTCAGGAAACGGCATGAGCTGAGAACCACGGCGATGATTAATTTCCTGGAAAATACGAAGGACTGCAGGGAGAAAATACTGCTTAGATATTTTGGTGAGGAAGGTGTTAAAGACTGCGGACACTGTGATGTATGTAGGAATAAGATGTCTATAAAAAGAAATATACGAGAATTAAAAGGTGAACTCATTGAGAGAATAAAGCAAGGAGAAACAAATGTCCAGGCATTAAGCAGTGCCTATCCTGATACAATAAAGGAGCAAATAATAACGTTGGTACGGCAACTGATAGACGAAGAAGTGCTGATACTGCTACCTAACGGTGCATTGCAGTATAATAATTAAACGCTTAGGCTTATTTTTGGAACCATTCATGACTGATACAATACGTTTTGCAATAGTAGGCTTTGGAAATATAGGGCGGCGACATGCGGAGCATATAATGCAGAACCCGCATACTGAACTGGTGGCTGTGTGCGATATTAAAGCCAGCCTTAGTGCTAAAGTGCCGGAGCATATATCTTTTTATACAGATATAGACCAGATGCTGCACGATACCGAAGCAGATGTGCTTTGTGTATGCACTCCTAATTACCTGCATGAAATACATACTATAAAGGGATTACATGCCGGGCTGCATACTGTAGTGGAAAAGCCAATGGCTATAAGTGTAGCCTCCTGCGACAGGATGATAGCTGCAGCGAAAGAAACAGGCAAAACAATATTCGCAGTAAAGCAAAATCGTTACAACCCACCTGTGCAGGCAGTGAAGAAGATCATTAATAATGATGAGTTGGGTATGCTATATATGCTGCAGGTGAACTGCTTCTGGAACCGTGGCGATGCTTACTATGCAGAGAGTGACTGGCGTGGAAAAAAAGAAAAAGATGGCGGGTGTCTTTTTACACAATTCAGTCATTTTGTGGATATACTTTATTATCTGAATGGTAGTATAAAGGCAGCGGAGGGATGGATACATAATTTTGCTCACCAGCATAATACGGAGGTAGAAGACACAGGTAGCTTTGTACTAAAAGGAGTAAATGAAAGCATTATCAACTTCAACTTTACAACCTGTGCATACGAACGCAATATGGAAGGCTCTATAACCATATTTGCTGAAAAAGGCACCCTGAAAATAGGCGGACAATACCTGAATACCATAGAATACCAGCAACTGGAAAGCAATGCGCTGCCTGCTATAAATATAACCGCCAAGGCTAATGACTATGGCCTGTACCAGGGCTCAATGAGCAATCACGATAAGGTAATACAAAACGTAGTGGATGTGATACTACACAATAAGCCTATTATGACCAGTGCTGAAGAAGGGCGCGAGGTAGTGCGAATGATAGAACAGATGTATGCCAGCGCTGTAAAAGTGTAAGCAGGCAATAGTGAGAAGCCGAAGAGGCACAATGTTTGTTATGTATTGTTTATGAAGTATTTATTAGCATTTATCCTGTTCTGCTCTGTAACTAACAGTAAAGCACAAACACAAGCTGCTGAAGACCCGATTGATCGGACCTATGAAAGCTGTAAAACAGAACACAATACACCTGTAGGGTTTGCCAATTGTGCATTTGATGCCTACAAACGCTGGGATAGTGATCTGAATAAGTATTATAATAAGGTTGTAAAATCACTGAAAAAGCAGGGAGATATTAGCTCCTTTAAAAAATCCCAGGCTGCATGGGTGGCATTCCGGGACGCTGAATTTACAGCCTACAACAATATGTTTAATAAGACAGGCGACCGCTGGGCTGTAATACGTGCAGAAAGCAGGATAGCTATAGTAAGAGCGCGCGTATTGCAATTGCGCAATTACTACGATTCCCTGCAAAAGAAAAATTAGCCTACTTTATTATTTCTACATAACCGTATTGATTGCCACAACTAACGAGTGCTATATAGGTACCAGCGGGCAACGATTGGATATTCAACACTCTTTCATTGTTAAAGGTAGCTACTGAACGTGATTGGATATCGAATAGCTCGACACTGAAATTACTCCAGGTTGCAGGTAAATCAAGGTTTACAATACCATTAGGAGCCGGATTAGGATATGCTTTTATTGATGTGATGGCAGAAGTCGTATTAGCAACATCAAGACCGCGACGGGCTACATCCCTGTAAGTGATACTGGTTGGCTTACCTGTGGCAAGGCTAACTGAAACCCACAATACAGGATAATGCTCGCCATTTGCAAGCCATTTGTAATCTACAAAATTGCGCTGAAAGCCTATGGTAGTGCCAAGAAGTGTAACCGTTACAGAATCTATTTCGTGCACTTCAGAACGTACACGTATACAACTAACAGGTGATGTAAAGTAAGGCGTGGTAATAGTGCCCCAGCTATCTACACGCGTTTTTCTATACCCTTTTTGCTTCAGGTTGCCAAGGCTCGGTACTGTAACATTAAGCACATAGTTACTGCTATCCTGCGCATGTGGGTACGTGAGAGGGAAATAATACCAAACATCTGGAGTAGTATATTTAGCCGGTGTTGGGAAACTGTTAACCTTTGCGGCGAATGCATCTGCTATATAGCGATCGGGGCTGGTCTTTATTTCAAAGAAAGTATAGATGTCTGAAATAGTAACAGGCAAGCCGGAACTACTTAAGCCCGGCAGACTATCTCCTACCTTGTAGCCGTAAGAGCCGGAAGGTATAGTAACCGCATAAGTGATATTTACAGATGATGCAGTTTTATAAGTATCTACTGCCTGCGCTCTAGCATCAAGACCGGAATAGTTCCATGTTTTATTAGTACCACTATCAGCGATGTTAATGGTAGATACTGCCGGGTTGGCTATACTGTAGCGCAAAGTATCATTTACTACAGGCATATCTGCAGATGTAATGGTTATCTGGGCATGCAACGAGCAAAAGGCAAGGCAGCTGCAAAACAGCAGTAACAAACGCTTCATGAGGTAATTTTTACAGTTCAATCAAATTTAAGTTAAATATGAATATAGAACTGTAATTACTTCAGTTTCATCATCTTCTTCAGGGTTTCGGCATTATGTATCGCATAACCATTGTAGTCATTGTTAAAGAAAGTCCAGATTGTATGGCCTTCTTTTATCCATTTCCTGAACTTACCTGCAAACTCCAGCAGCGTTTTATCAGTGTATAATGATGCATATAGTGCTGCGGGACCATGAAAGCGGATGTAAATATTCTTCGAGGTAACCATTTCAGAATATGGGAATCCAGCCCCTGACTGGGATATAACGAAGGCGATATCGTATTTAGCCATTAGGTCAAGGCCGTCATTATGCAGCCAGGTTTCATGCCGCACCTCGAATGCAAACTTGTAATCGCGGTAGTCTTTCTTCAATACCGTAAAAAAATGCGCTGCTACTTCCGGGTCAAACTTTAAAGATGGAGGTAACTGTACTAATACCGGGCCCATCTTATCCTTCATTGGCTCAAATACATCAAAAAACTTTTGCAATGACTCCTCCGGCTCTTTCAGGCGTTTAATATGTGTTATGTACCGGCTTATTTTGGGGCAAAACCTGAAATTTGAAGGCGCCTTCTCTGTCCAGTTAATAATAGTCTGCTTTTTAGGGAGATGGTAGAAACTGGTGTTGATTTCTGTAACATCAAATTGTTTGGCATAGAAGGTCAGCCAATCTGTCGATTTTATGTCATTGGGGTAATACAGGCCTTTCCAGTGTTTGTAGCTCCAGCCTGATGTACCTATGTATACCTTCTTTATCGCCATAATATTTTACAGAAAAATATCAGACCAGTAATTGTAATTTGAGGTATCTTGTTATCTGCTTATGCGTAGATTATTATGCATTTTTATTCTGTTGCTTCCTTCCTCTGTACTTTTTGCACAAAATAAGGATACGGTTACGCTATACTTTGAGCTGAATGAGAAAGTATTGAACAAGCACTCGCAGCAAAAAATAGATTCCCTTGTATATAACGATATTCTTTACCCGGGTGAGCATATAATGATAATAGGATATGCAGATTACTTAGGCTCCGGGCGATATAATGAAGAATTATCGCAGGAAAGAGCTAAAAATGTACAGGCATACCTGCAGCAATATGGGATAAGTAAAGAGAACATAACCTTATGCATTGGTAAAGGAGAGATAGAGCGACCAAATATAAAAGGAAATGAGGGCTATGCCGCAGACAGAAAAGTGGATATAGTAATAGGCAAAAAACAGCGCAGCACCAGTACTAAACAAAAGATAGTACAAACTGTACCAAAGAGCGACTCTAAAGCTGCAGCACCACAAAAGCATACAGGTGACCTGATCGATATTGCGAGTTATAAACCGGGAGAAACATTTGTGCTGCGCAATATCTATTTTCCGGCAGAAAGCCATGATATTAGTGGGTCGCGAAAAACTTTGGACAAGCTATATAATATACTGCTCAGCCACCCTACATTGAAAATTAGCATAGAGGGCCATGTGTGTTGTATAAATGGTTATCCGGATGCATATGATATAGATAGCCGGGACAATAATCTCTCGCTGAACAGGGCTAAGGCTATATACGACTATCTGGTAGATAGAGGTATTGATGCCGATAGGCTGAAATATTATGGCTTTGGTAAAAGCAAACCAATAGTAGCAGTAGAGCGCACTGAAGATGACGCGGAAAGAAACAGGCGCGTAGAAATAAGAATACTGGAGAAATAAATTCTTATTAACTTAACAGTACATTTATTTAATATGAAGATATTCATATTCTTATTTACCCTGCTTGTTACTTCTAATAATTCATTTGCATCAGGGCGGGATAGCCTAAAGGTGTACTTTGCTCTTGATGACAGGAAATTGAGCATTACCGCCCAGCAAAAAATAGACTCACTGATTTATAATGACATCATAAGACCTGACCAGGACCTTATAATACTAGGTTATGCCGATTACCTGGGCAGTAAAGCGTATAATATAGCGCTTTCCCGGGCAAGGGCTGAAAATGTTAAAGACTATTTATTAAAATCAGGCTTTAAAGGTGATAAGGTTACTCTTTGCATAGGGAAAGGAAAGATTGAAAGAGCGCCTGTAAAGGGTAAAGCCGGCTACCCTGCTGATAGAATTGTACAAATAATAATAAACAAGCAGCCAAAGATAACCACGGCAGCCCCGGATATTACCACTGCTAAAACCAATGAAACGATAAAACTGGACAATATATTTTTCTTTCCGGGCAGGCATGTAGTAAGGCCGGAGTCAATGCCGGAACTGGAGAAATTTTACATCGTACTTAAGGAACACCCATCGTTAAGAATACAAATAGAAGGACATATATGTTGTAAGGGACCAAGCTCCGACGGATATGATTTCGATACAGGGGAATATGCACTATCTGTGAACAGGGCAAAAACTATCTATGAGTATTTAGTAGGCAAAGGCATTGAGCCCGGCAGATTAAAATATGTTGGCTTTGGAGTGACCAGACCATTGGTTTACCCTGAAAAGAATGAGGCGGACGAGAACATGAACAGGCGCGTAGAAGCAAGAATATTAGCACAATAGATATTGTGTTGGAATGCTTTTTATATAGTTAATAACAGATTACAGCAACATGCCATTTATTAATCAAAACATACGATAATGAAAGCAACTATTGGTGTTTACGACACACACGACAAAGCTATAACAGCTGTAAAAGAACTAAAAGATGCAGGGTACCCTATGAAGCAGCTATCTATAATAGGGAAAGCAGAAACAGAACAGATAGATGAAGAAATGCACATACTGCCTAAAACACCCATTAACCCTATAGGCCTTGGCACGGGTACAGTATTGGGCACTACCCTCGGTATATTAACCGGTGTTGGGTTGTTTGCCATTCCGGGATTAGGATTTTTGTTTGGTGCGGGTGCTTTAGTTGGTGCAATAGCCGGCTTTGATTTTGGTCTAATAGGTGGTGGTATTGCTTCTGTACTTACCTCTGTAGGTGTACACGAGGAAGCCGCAAAGGCATATTCAAAAGACCTGGATGCGGGCAGATACCTGGTAATAGCACAGGGAAGCGAAGACGAGGTGAAACACGCGCATAATGTACTGGATACCCATGGCACCCATACCACAATAGAAACTCATTAATTTTATTTATTTGATGATATTAAGCTCCGGTCTTTTAGCCGAAGCTTTTTTGTTCTAGCTTATTTCTACCGTTATGAAAACAAGTATTCTTTTCAGATATTTGGTATTAAGCCACAACCATTATAAATAGTGAGTAAGCCGAAAAATAAAATAAAAAACGAGCCCCATAAAAACACAGCAAACCCGGCCGAGAAGCCTTTTAAGATAAAATATCCTGCTATTCTACTAATTCTTGCAATAGTGCTGGTTTATGCGGTAAGTATAAGTTTTGGATATACAGAGCTGGATGATTCAATATTCATAAGGCAATACCATGAATACAATGAAAATCTATCAAATCTTGTTACCTCTTTTCACAGGGGTGTCTTTGATGCTACTCAAGATGTCTACTACAGGCCACTCTTTCTTGACTCAATGATCCTTAACTATGCAATAAGCGAAGACAACATAGCGGGATACCATTTGGTGAACATACTAATGCACATAATAGCTGTATTGCTATTGTTTAAGCTCTTCAAAAAACTGAATATAAGTGAGCTCCATGCCTTTATACTCTGCCTCATATTTGCTATACACCCTGTATTGAGCCAGGCGGTGGCATGGATACCCGGCAGAAACGATG
>JAFDXS010000121.1 GCA_018267795.1 Bacteroidota bacterium
CAGGTATGGCAACCGTAAACGAAAAGGCCAGCCTTACTGAAAAACTTATTTCTTATACGCAAGGCTATAAGCAACTCGCGATCTATGCTCTTATAGCAGGTGTTGTATTGCTGGTCATTTCACCGTTGGTGCGCAAGCTCATGCATGAAGTACACTAAAATATTCAAATAGCGATAAATGAAAGCGCCTCAATTTTTGAGGCGCTTTCGTTTAATCCATAAGGTATTGCTTGCTTTTATGCTGCCACCCGGCATCGCTTTGGTATTTCGTGAAATAGATTACCAGGTCAGCATCGCTCTTATAGTCTGTAAAATATATTTTCTTTTTTGCATCACTTTTATATTCGGTAAAGTACCACATGCCGTTATTGCCATCTGCATCGCTTTTGTATGATGTTTTATACACTACCAGGTCTGCATCGCTTTTGTATTTGCTGACAAATACTTTTACATCTGCATCACTCTTATATTCTGTTGAATAAACTAACTGTGCCTGGCATTGGGTAGCTGCTAACATGCCAAATAAACACAGGGCAAAGGTTGTTATGCGTTTTCTTTGCATTACCATAGGAAAGGTGTTTTTTTGTGGGTTGATAATACTTCGAATTTACAGAATATGAGCTATACTGAAAAATATGCGGTACTGGTGGCAGGGGGTAAAGGCGTACGTATGGGTACTGCAGTGCCAAAGCAGTTTCTTCCTTTAATGGATAAGCCTATATTGTATCATACTATCACGGCGTTTATAACAGCTTTCCCTGATGTACAGCTCATATTGGTACTGCCGCAAGACCAGATCAGTTATGCTCAAATGGTATTACAGTCATTTCCTGAACGTTTGGACATTACAGTAGTAAGCGGCGGTGAAACCCGTTTTCATAGTGTGCAAAATGGCCTGAAGGCGGTGGGGGAAAATAGTATTGTATTTGTGCATGATGGTGTACGTCCGCTGGTTTCTGCTGACTTAATTCAGCGTTGCTATCACCAGGCCGTGGATAAGGGCAGTGCTATACCCGCAGTTGCTGTAACCGATAGCATGCGCATAATAGAAGACGACGATAGCCGCCCGATAGACCGGGAGTATATGCGCATAATACAAACACCGCAAACCTTTCGTTCTGATATTATTGTTCCTGCGTTTCAACAGCAATATCAGAGCTCTTTTACCGATGAAGCTACAGTAGTAGAGAGCTATGGCACTAATATCTACCTTATAGATGGTGAGCGAAGTAATATAAAGGTTACTACACCCGAGGATATGGTAATAGCAGAAGCATTAATAAAAGACAGGATGCAAAATGCGTAAGCATTGGTTCGTAATATTCTTTTTAGCTTATAGTCTGCAGACTGCTGCGCAAAACGCAGATACCAGTATTTTTAAGTATCCCATTCAGATGGATTCTGTAACGGTAGTGGCGGCGCGTGGCGGCTGGGATGTTGCAGGCTTCATCAGGCGTGTGCAGAATGATACTACTTTTTATAAGGCTTTTCGAGCGCTGCACCTGGTGTCATTTACGGCAACCAATGATATAAAGGTATATGATAAAGAAGGTAAAGTAAAAGCCTCTCTTTACAGTCATACCAGGCAGTCTGTACAGAATCGTTGCCGTAGCATGCAGGTAATAGATCAAAAAACAACCGGAGATTTTTATAAGCGCAATGGCGATTACAAGTATTATACTGCAGAATTGTATGCCTACCTCTTTTTTACAAAGGGCACAGTTTGCAATGAAAACGATATAGTAGCCGGCATGTTGGATGCAAGAGGCAAAGGCCAATTAGAAAAAAACAAAGCAGAGCTCAAACAGCTCATATTTAATCCGGGCGGTAAAATAAGAGGCGTGCCTTTTATGGGTGACAAAGCTGCTATTTTTGACCCCGAAGTCGCTACGCATTATGATTTTAAATTATTGTCAGAAGAATATGATGGGCAGGATTGCTATGTTTTTAAAGCCATTCCTAAAAAGGGCGAAGAAAGCAATGTAGTGTACAATGATCTAAGCACATGGTTTCGTAAAAACGATTATTCCATAGTTGCCAGGGATTACTCCCTTTCATACAATACCATGTTTTATGATTTTGATGTGCGAATGAAAGTGCGAACAAGCCAGGTAGGTTCCCGTCTGTTGCCTACCTATATAGAGTATAATGGTAATTGGCACGTATTTACACAAAAGCGGGAGAATGTAAGGTTTATTGCCACATTCCACTATTAAGGTTAAACACGGTAATATTATTTTTTTAATAAAAAAACGTCTTTTACCGGATTAGGTATTAAAAAATTGTATTTTTAATAAATCATTGAATAAAAGGGAGAGAGCAAATAATACAGAAATGATTTGCTTATGAATTACAAGAGGGTTGCCATACTTTTTATTTTGTCTTTTTTTATCTGGGTTGAGGTATTCCTATACCGGGATGTTAAAGAAGAATTGCTAAGCTTAGTGCTTAAGGCTTTTTTTCTTAGCCTGCTCAGCACTGCTGTCATTTCATTTATCTGGCCACCTGTAAGGCGATGGTACAGGAGAAATTACGATAAAAATTATAAGTACAGCAATTCCAGGGATTTGCCCCGAAAGAAGAAATAGGTAGTACAATCTTCTTGTCTCTGCTTTTTAATAACTTAGCGCAATGATATCCCCGGGGTCTATACAGGAAGTTTTGAATCGTGCTGATATTATTGATATAGTAGGCCAATTTGTAAGATTAAAGAAGCGTGGGGCAAATTATATTGCCAACTGCCCGTTCCACAACGAAAAAACGCCATCTTTTTATGTTTCAGGCAGCAAAGGCATATACAAATGTTTTGGTTGTGGCAAGGGTGGCAACGTAGTTACATTTATCCAGGACCATGAGAAGTTGTCTTACCCTGAGGCGATACGCTGGCTGGCAGATTACTACAAGATAACGCTGGAAGAAACAGAGCGCACGCCGGAACAGCAACAGCAGCAAATGGTGGAAGAGGGCTTGCGTATCCTCAACGATTTTGCAGCACAGTATTTTCATGAAACTTTATTGGATTCTGAGGAAGGGCAGCTCATAGGCATGTCTTATTTCAAACAGCGTGGGTTTAGAAAAGAGATTATTGAACGGTTTAAGCTGGGTTATAATCCCGAACATAACGATGCCTTCTTCAAGGCAGCCGCACAAAAAGGCTACAGCGCTGAGTTGCTGGAAAAGGCAGGTCTTGTAAAAAACAGGATGGGTACCTACCATGATGTATATCGCGGCCGTGTTATTTTCCCCATCCAAAGCATGACGGGGCGCATCCTTGGCTTTGGTGCGCGTATTTTAAAGAGCAATGAGAAAGCTCCTAAATATATAAATACCCCCGAGAATGAGCTTTATATAAAAAGCCGTGTGCTCTACGGTATGTACCAGAGCCGGCAGGCCATTGGCAAGCAGGATGAGTGTTTCCTGGTAGAGGGTTATACAGATGTGATATCTCTGCACCAGGGTGGCGTGGAAAATGTTGTGGCCAGTAGTGGTACTTCCCTTACCGAAGACCAGCTACGGCTCATAGGTCAGCTAACAAAGAACCTTACAATACTGTATGATGGTGATGCTGCAGGTGTAAAGGCGGCATTGCGTGGCCTCGATATGGCCTTAGGTCAAAGCTTTAATGTGCAGCTTGTATTGCTGCCGGAAGGTGAAGACCCTGATAGCTATGTACAGAAATCAGGCGCAGCCAAATTTCATGAGTATGTAAAAGGCCATAAACGTGATGTTATTGGTTTCAGGCTGGAGGTAGGTTTAAGGGAAGCAGGCTCTGATCCCGTGAAGCGCTCAAAGCTGGTAAATGAGATAGCAGAAAGCATTTCCCGCATTAATAAAGCAGAAGATTTTTCGCTGCAAAGCTATTATATACGCGAGGCATCCTCGAAGCTGGGTGTTGAAGAGGCAGGACTTATAAACCTGGTCAATAAATTCATAAGGGAAAAAATAGAGCAGGACCGCAGGCATACCCGCAAAGATGAAGTGTTGCCGGAAGCGGAAGTATTGTCCTCGCCTGAGCCGGAAGTACAAACAAAAAATACAGATGAAGACCAGGAATGGCATTTGGTACGTGTACTTGTAGAAAATGGCAGCCAGCCTTATGAAGGATATACTAATGTGGCCGCACTAGTTATAGACCGTGTAGATCCGGCCCTGCTGGAAAATGCAATGGTACGCCGCATCTTTAATAGCTATTATGAATATCTGAACACAAACGGAGTAAATCCGGAAATTAGTTACTTTATTAATTATCCGGATGCCACTATCCAGCAGCGCATGGCATCTCTGCTCCAGACGCGTGACGAGATAAGCCACAACTGGAAGGATATATATGGCATAGAAACGCTGCATGAAGTAGCAGGATATCTGAGTGATGTAGATAGTACGCTTTCCTACTTCGAGTTTAAGAAAATACTTATCATGCAGGAATTGCTTACCAAGAAGATATTGGAAGAAAAAGACCCTGTACGGCAAACATTACTGCAAAAAAAATACATAGAGCTGAAGCAAACAGAGCGTGATATAGTAAAGAAGCACGGTACTGTTACTTTTAAGGTAGGCAGAATAAGGTAGCTTTTATTAAAACTAAACTTCAGGAAAATTGGCACGTGTATTAGCATTAGATTTTGGTAAAAAGAGAACAGGTATAGCTGTTACAGATCCCCTACAAATTATTGCTACAGCCCTCACTACAGTCGATTCAAATGAACTGATTGGCTTTCTGAAAAAATATATGCAGCAGGAGCAGGTAGAAAAAATACTCATAGGTTACCCCTTGAATTTTGATGATTCCCCCACGGATGCTACACCTTTGGTTGAGAAGTTTATTATAAAATTTTCAAATGTTTTCCCCGGCTTCCCTGTTGAAAAGATGGATGAGCGACTTACCTCAAAACTCGCTTCCCAGTCCATATCCGGCATGGGATTGAAGAAGAAAGACCGGGAGAAAAAAGAGTTGATAGATGCAGTAAGCGCTGTGATAATGTTGCAGGAATACCTTGAAAGCCGCTCGTAATACGTATCTTTGCAATCCTGATTTAAAATAGATTGTTTTATGATCTTACCGATTGTAGCATATGGCCACCCGGTGTTAAGAAAAGAATGTGAAGATATTACTGCCAACTATCCGGAGCTGAAGAAGTTCATCGCCGATATGTGGGAGACTATGTATAACAGCAATGGGGTGGGAATTGCCGCGCCCCAGGTGAACAAACCCATTCGTTTATTTGTTATTGATACAGTACAGATAGTAGAGAACTTTGACGATGAAGACAAAAGAAAGTATCCTAATGAAAAGCCGGTAAAACAGGTATTCATCAATGCGCATAAAGTAGATGAAAGCGGTAAGCCATGGCCTTATAATGAAGGTTGCCTGAGCATACCAAAGGTGAGAGAAGATATCAGTCGTGCTGAGAAAGTAGTGCTTCGCTACATGGATGAAGAGTTTAAAGAGCACGAAGCAGAGTTTGATGGTATTACTGCAAGGGTTATTTTGCATGAATACGACCATATAGATGGCAAGCTTTTTATAGATTATTTACCCCAGCTAAAGCGCAGGCTTATTAAGAAAAAGCTGGATGATATAAGCTCGGGAAAGGTAAAAGTGGATTACAAAATGCTTTTTCCAAAATAAACGTATTTTTAAGAATTAATTATTCATTGCCTACAGCCACCATATATAGCGAAGAGGAGTTGGTACAACTGCTGAAACTGCAAAGCAGGGATGCATTTAATTATCTCTATCAGCATTATGCCGCTACGCTGTATGGTATCATCACAAAAGTTGTTTACGACGAGCAAACCGCTCAGGACGTGCTCCAGGAGGTGTTTGTGAAAATCTGGAATAATATTGGTCAATTCGATCCTGCCAAGGGTCGGATTTATACATGGATGATAAATATCTCCCGGAATGCAGCTATTGATAAACTGCGCTCGAAGGGAGAAATTATGAAGGGCAAAATCCATTCAGGCGAGGATATCGTAAATAATGTGCAGAAGGGAATGAAGACAGAACAGTCTACAGATACGATAGGATTGCGCAAGATGGTTGGAGAGCTGAAACCTGAATATCAGACAATCGTGGAACTTGCCTATTTCAAAGGTTTTACATTAGACGAAATTTCGAAAAAACTGGAAATACCGCTCGGGACGGTAAAAACCCGTATGCGGCATGCCCTTAAATTGTTAAGAGAACATTTTAGCTGATAACAGCAGTGAACATAAAAGACTACATAGAATCAGGCATTTTAGAAGCCTACGTGCTGCAAACCCTCACACCAGAGGAAAATGCAGAAGTAGAAGCTAATATCTTGCTATATCCCGAGTTGGCAGATGAGATTGCCAATATAGAGATAGCTATGCAGCAGTTTGCTGAAGCAAATGCCCAGGAGCCGCCTGCCTTTATGCAGGAACAGATATGGAGCGCAATAAAGGGGGATACTGCTGTACCTAAAACTGACAATAAATTAGAAAGTCCTGCTGCCAAAACAATACCACTTAATACTGCTGCTGCCAGGCCAGCTACCTGGCAATGGGCTGCAGCTGTTATCTTTTTACTTGCCAGCCTTGCAGGCAACATCATATTGCTCAATCAGCGAAATGCGTTAAAAGAGCAGCAATTGGCACTTCAGAAAAATATAGATACTATTCAACAGCGTCAGACGGTGCTTGCCCAAAAAATGGAGCAAAGCAAAAAAGTAAGCGATATGATGGCTGACCCTTCTACCCAAACTGTGGTGATGCGTAGTATGCAAAAGGGACATCCAATGGTGGCTACCGTTTACTGGAGTAAAGAAAAGGGCGAAGCTTTTGTTGCCATACAGAAATTACCGCCACCACCCAAAGGTATGCAATACCAAATGTGGGTACTACAGGGTGGCAAGCCAATAGACTTGGGTGTTTTGCCAGATAACATGGTAGAAACTGCCGACATGGAAAAATTGCCTAAGCAGGTAATGGATGGCGAAGCCTTCGCCATATCCCTGGAAAAAGAGGGTGGTAGCCCTACGCCTACCATGGAAAATATCTATGTA
>JAFDXS010000122.1 GCA_018267795.1 Bacteroidota bacterium
AGTGGTGAGCGCTTTATACTAAATGAGGGCAACCATGCCTACCGTGAAATATTTAATATGATGGCCAAAGCAGTAGGCAAAAAGCCACCATCTATTAAGGCAAATGCCTTTATGACCGGATTGGTGGCAAGACTGAGTCTGCTGAAAAGCAAATTGTTTGGCGGATCGGCCACTATAACCCCGGAAACTGCGCGCAGCGCGCAAAAGCAGTGTTTTTATGCCAATGAAAAATTACTGCAATACTTCCCTTCCTACACATATACACCTGTGGAAACTACTATAAATGCTATGGCTGAAGCATTTTTGAGTGATATAGCTAAGAAATAATTATTTTTTTCTTTATTAGCGAAAACATTTGTAAACTTGCAGTTAAGGAAACGTAATAAGTTCCAACCTTTCATTCAGTTACCTGAATTTTTTTCCCGTTATCTTAAAAGAGTTCAGAAATTAATCACAAGGAATTTAGTATAGTTATTTAGAAAAAATCAACGCATGCCTTACGATATTTTGCAATTAAACGATATGCTCGTTCCCGAGCTAGTGGATGTAGCAGAGACCTTGAAAATAAATAATGCCCACGCATACGATAAACAAACATTAATCTATAAGATATTGGATCAACAAGCCTTAAGCCATGAAGCAGGCGATACGCAGCAGGACGCAAATGGAGCAGATGATGGCAAAAAACGCCGTGGACGCAAGCCGAGAACAGACGCCGTGCACACTAAAATAGGTGCAGACAGCGACGCAGAAAAGAAACATGCTGAAAGAAAAGCTGCCCATACTGAAGATACTGAAAGTGAAGAGGGCCGCAAGCGCCGTGGCCGCAAGCCCAAAGCAGAACAAACAGAAGAAAGTGGGGAAGGGGCAGAAGGTCTGCATGCAGCAGAGGGCTGGAGTGGACTGATGAATGATATAGACGAAACGCCTGTAGCGCAGAATGTAACCGTTACCGCCACTGTATCACCCGAAGCAGGAGATGAGCCGAGCGGTATAACAATGCCCGCTGCAGAAGAAAGCAGTGATGCCCAGCAGCAGCCGCAGCCGCAAGCACAGAATACGAATACATCTGCTGAAGCTGCGGAAAGGCCTCACCATGAGCGCAGAGAGCCCTATGGCAACCGCCCACGTCGTGACCAGCAGCATAACAACAATAATAATAGCAACACCGCTAGTGTCAATGAATTTGAAGGGATAGTAGTAAGCGAAGGCGTACTGGAAATGATGCCCGATGGGTATGGCTTCCTGCGCAGCAGCGATTACAATTACCTTAGCTCGCCCGATGATATTTATGTGTCTCCTTCTCAGATCAAATTATTTGGTTTGAAGACAGGTGATACTGTTACAGGCAGTGTACGTCCGCCGAAAGAAGGTGAAAAATATTTTGCCCTCCTGAAAGTGGAAACAATAAATGGCCGCCTGCCGGATGAAATACGCGATCGTGTACCATTCGATTACCTGACGCCACTGTTTCCATTCGAGAAGCTGAACCTTACCAGCACCAGTGCTAACTACAGCACACGTATCATGGACCTCTTTACCCCAATAGGTAAAGGCCAGCGCGGACTGATAGTAGCACAACCTAAAACAGGTAAAACAATGCTGCTGAAGGAAGTGGCCAATGCTATAGCGCGCAACCACCCCGAATGTTACCTGATGATAGTGCTGGTAGATGAGCGTCCGGAAGAAGTAACAGATATGCAACGCAGCGTAAATGCAGAAGTGATAGCCTCTACATTCGATGAGCCTGCTGATAAACACGTAAAAGTATCTACCATCGCATTGCAGAAAGCTAAGCGCCTGGTAGAAGTGGGCCACGACGTGGTGATATTGCTTGACTCCATTACCCGCCTGGCACGTGCGCACAATACAGTAGCACCTGCAAGTGGCAAAGTATTAAGCGGTGGTGTGGAAGCAAACGCTATGCAGAAACCAAAACAATTCTTTGGTGCTGCACGTAAAATAGAAAATGGCGGCTCGCTTACTATACTTGCTACAGCCCTTATAGATACTGGATCTAAGATGGATGAAGTGATCTTTGAAGAATTCAAAGGTACCGGTAATATGGAATTGCAGCTTGATCGTCGCCTGGCCAATAAGCGTGTATTCCCTGCTATTGACATCACATCTTCTTCTACCCGTCGTGATGACTTGTTATTGGATAAAGATGTGCAGAATAAGATGTGGCTGCTGCGCAATCACATTGCAGATATGAATACAGACGAGGCAATGAAATTCCTGCTGCAACAACTGAAAGGCACGAAGAGCAATGAGGAGTTCCTGGCTACAATGAATAAGTAAACTACCAAGAATAAGATATAGAAAGCAACTACAGTAATGTGGTTGCTTTTTTGCTTTATGAGCTATGATCTACAATAATAACCCACTTACTCCTTATCTTATGCAGCAGTAATGTATAAGAGCCACCCAAATCACCAGCCTCACGGGTCAGTTGCCATTTGCCAATGATGAAATAATAATCGGGAGAAAGTTTTTTCATACTGATGATAGTAGAGGTGAGTTTACCCATGTGCGCCGCATCGGGGTATGCTTTCTGGTAACGTGTCAATGTATTACTGTAGCCATAATTAGGGCCATTTTTGCCTATGAAGACCAGGCTATCATTTTGCCAGTAGCCGTGCATATAGCCGGCTATATTGCCTTTGTTCCATTCTGCTACCTGTGTAGTTAGCATGCCGCGAATAGCACGCTCATCTTTGTTTTGCGCAAATGATGTAAATGCCAACATAAGGCAACAGACGGTAATAAATAGCCGCTTTATAATAGAAGATTGCATATTGCTAATATAGGCAAGAGAGGATAATTTATATCCTTTTTCAGGTGTTAGAGCGTTTTGATTATTTTTGCCGCGTTATGGCAAATGAGAAAACACTGCAGGATATTATCTCCCATTGCAAGGAATATGGTTTTATCTTCCCTTCCAGCGAAATATATGATGGCCTTGGTGCTGTATATGACTACGGTCAGTACGGTGCAGAGCTGAAAAAAAATATAAGGGACTACTGGTGGAAAAGCATGACCCAGATGCACGAAAACATAGTGGGTATAGATGCGGCCATCTTTATGCACCCTACAGTGTGGAAGGCCAGTGGCCACGTAGATAACTTCAGCGACCCAATGATAGATAACAAGGATAGCCAGAAGCGCTACCGTGTTGATCATTTGCTGGAAGGCTTTGCAGAAACCCTCCCTGCTGAACAAGGTGAAGCATTGCTGGCGAAAATGGACCAGCTGCTTGCAGAAAATGATTTTGCAGGTCTTAAATCACTGATAGAAGAAAATAAAATAAAGTGCGCCATAAGTGGCACCTGCAACTGGACGGATGTGCGACAGTTTAACCTGATGTTCTCTACCCAGCTCGGTTCTGTATCAGACGAAGCAAGTGAGATATACCTGCGCCCTGAAACTGCACAGGGCATATTCGTAAACTTCCTGAATGTGCAGAAAACAGGCCGCATGAAGATACCTTTTGGTATAGCGCAGACGGGTAAAGCGTTTCGTAATGAGATAGTGGCCCGCCAGTTCATCTTCCGTATGCGCGAATTTGAGCAGATGGAAATGCAATTCTTTGTACGCCCCGGCGACCAGATGAAGTGGTACGAATACTGGAAAGAAACGCGCATGAAATGGCACCTGAGCCTGGGCATAGCAGCAGATAAATACCGCTTTCATGATCATGTGAAGCTGGCACACTATGCAGATGCTGCTTGTGATATAGAATTTGAGTTCCCATTTGGGTTTAAAGAGGTGGAAGGTATACATAGCCGCACTGATTTTGATCTGAAACAGCACCAGGAGTTTAGCGGCAAAAAGCTTACTTATTTTGATACAGAACTAAACCAGCATTATATACCTTATGTAGTAGAGACATCTATAGGTCTTGATCGCTGTTTTATGATGGTAATAAGTGAAGCTTATGAACTGGAAGACCTGAGCACGCCGGGAAAAGAAGATAACAGGGTAGTGCTGAAGCTACCTGCTATGCTGGCACCTATAAAGCTGGCTGTGCTGCCGCTTACTAAAAAGGATGGCCTGCCGGAAATAGCCCGCGAACTAATGGAGCAATGCAAACCGTATTTCAAATGCTTCTATGAAGAAAAAGATGCCATAGGCAAGCGCTATCGCCGCCAGGATGCTATAGGAACCCCATTCTGCATAACAATAGATCACCAGACCAAAGAAGACCAGACAGTGACCATACGCTATCGCGATAGTATGCAGCAGGAGCGTATTCCATTAGCATCAGTTAAGAATTTGATAATGGATAAAATACAGCTGTTTTAATATATAAGAAAATATATTTTGTAACTTGCCGGGTATCTAACCCGGCATTTGCATTATGGATAACAGAGATATACAGGAAGCAGCAGTGGCACTGCGGGAGCAATGGGACCTGCAATTGCCAGAGTTGGTATCGGAAGAGCAGATACTCGCACAACTAACCAGGCGTGTGATGGTGTTGCTGGAGCGTGGACCGGAATCATTCTTCCAGCTAATGTACCGGCTTGATATCTCTGAAAAAAAACTGAATGCCGTACTTAATGAAGAAGACGTAGCACAGCGCATTGCCCACCTGATATACGACCGGCAAATGCAAAAAATACAAAGCCGGCAAGCTAACCGTAAAAGCAGCGAGCCCTATGACCCCGAACTAAGCTGGTAAACTATGCTGTGAACTTGTAGCCAATACCTCGCACCGAATGAAAATGCTTAGGATTGCGGCTATCAGATTCGAAATACTTTCTGAAGTTGAGAATAAAGTTATCTATCGTGCGGGTAGTAGGGTACACATTGTAGCCCCATACTATCTGCAATATCTGCTCGCGCGATACTACATCGCCTTCGTGCTCTACCAGCAGGCGCAGTAGGGCGGCTTCTTTTTTACTTAGCTCCTGCTTGCTGCCATCTTTTGCAAGGCATTCATGTGCGGCAAAATCTATGCGGCAGCCGTCAAACTCGTATATATCACTTACCGATTGGGGATCTTTTATTTTCTTGTTCTTTACTATCAGTTTATCTACACGCAGCAATAGTTCTTCCAGGTTAAAAGGCTTGGTAAGGTAGTCATCGCCGCCTTTTTTCAGGCCTTCTACGCGGTCTGCACTACTATTGCGGGCCGAAAGGAAAAGTATAGGTACATCATTATGCTGCATACGTATGGTTTCGCATACGGTAAGACCATCCATGTCCGGTAGCATTATATCCAATATTATCAGGTCAAAGTATTCGCTCTTTACCAGCTTCAGCACAGCCGGGCCATTGTCTGTAGTGGTTACCTCGTAGCCTTCCAGCTCCAGGTTCAGTTTTAGCGCTTCGCGCAATGTTTCTTCGTCCTCTACTACCAGCAACGATGCTTTCTTTTCTTTTACAGGCATATAACTATAATTCTTTCCAGACATAAAAATAATGACAATGTACCAATGTGACAATTCAAAAATGAGGGGGCGGACGGGGCTGCTATATTAGGAAAATAAACGCTCAATTTATTTTAAAATAAAAAGCTTGAGAAGGAAATTGTCAAATTCACAAATTTCCCTACCTTTGCCGTCCTTAAAAGCGGGTGTGGTGAAATTGGTAGACACGCTAGACTTAGGATCTAGTGCTGCGAGGCTTGGGGGTTCGAGTCCCTCCACCCGCACTAACACGCAATCAGCCGGTCACAGTATCGGCTGTTTTTTTAATTAAAAAATTTGAGATTATGGCTACGGTAACGCGCGAAAATATTGGTACGCTGCATGAAAAAATAACCGTAAAACTGGTAAAGGAAGACTATTTGCCTTCTTTTGAAAAGAGCCTGAAGCAATATGCTAAGACAGCAAATGTTCCTGGTTTCCGTAAAGGCATGGTGCCTACCGGCATACTACGTAAAATGTATGGTCAGTCCATCTTCGGCGATGAAGTACTGCGCTCTGCAGGCCGCCAGCTGGAAGACTACCTGACTAATGAAAAGGTTGCCATATTTGCCCAGCCGCTTATAATATCGGATTCAGCCCCGGCGCAGCTGGATATGAATGCTACTTCTGATGTAGATTTCTCTTTCGAAATAGGACTGAAGCCAGACTTTGAAGTAGAAGCACTAAAAAGCAATACAGCACTTACCCGATATAAAATAGATGTTTCTGACAAAATGCTGGAAGATGAACTGGACCGTATCGTACGCCGCTATGGTAAAGTAGAAAGCCAGGAAACAATAACAGGTAAGGATGATATTCTTTACGCTACCTACGAGGTAAGCGATGCTGAAGGTAATGTAGCTGCAGAATCGCAGAAAGTGGAAGATACAGTGCTGGTGGACAAGCTGCCTGCTAAGCTGAAGGAAATGGTAATGGGCAAAAAAGCCGGCGATACTTTAGTTTTCCGCCCGGCTGACGTATGCACTGAAGAAGAGCTGGCCGCCTTCCTGAAAGACCCGCTGAAGCAGGGACAGGAAGCTGCTGAGTGGAACTACAAGCTTACAATAACAAAAGTAGGCCTGTTGATACCACGTGAACTGGATGCTGAGTTGTTTGCACAAGTATTCCCTAATGACGAAGTAAAAGACGAAGCAGACTTTAAAGAACGCATACGCAAAGAATTAAGCCGTGAGTTCGACCGTCTTTCACGCGAACGCCTGGACAATGAGATCTTTGAATTGCTGGTACACAATACTAAAATAGAACTACCGGTTGCCTTCCTGAGGCGCTGGCTGAAAGAAGGCGGTGAAAAACGCAAAACTGATGCAGAGGTGGACAATGAATTTGGCAGCTTCGAACATCAACTGCGCTGGACACTGATATCTGACAAACTGATACAGGATTATGAAGTATCTGTGAGCCGTGAAGACGTAAATGCAGATATTAAGACCCGTGTACTCGCTTACTTCGGCATGCAGAGCGACGAAGATGCACCTTGGCTGGACAGCTATATGGCAAAAGTGGCTAAGGATGAAAAGACAATAGATGAAACTTACCGCCGCC
>JAFDXS010000123.1 GCA_018267795.1 Bacteroidota bacterium
ATGCTGCGCTCGCTGAGAAATTAATGCCCCGTAGCTTGAAGATAGTGGAGAGGTTCATGCTCACGGTAGAGTTCAGTACCTGGAACACATTGCCCGAGCCTACTAGTATAGTATCTTTCTTTTCACGTATCAGGTCCATCGCTTCTATCACAGGCTTGGCAGAGCTGTCATTGCCGTATATGATGCCTGTTTCATTATGCTCCAGGAAATCAATATTGATACCTGCCTGCTCCAGTGCCTCAGTTGTTGCCATATAGGCAAACTCTGCTTGTTCCGGCATCATAATGCGTGCACGTCTGTCTATGTGCCCCTTTAGTTGCGGGCGTTCTACATAGCCGGTAAGTCCCGAGCGATAACCCATAGCTTTACGCGCGGGATCTAATATAATGCCTGATTTCCCTAAGAATAATGAATTACTTACTTCTTCCTTATTTTTGCCTAAAGAAGAATAAATACCTAAACCTGTGATAACTACACGACTCATGAAACTAAAATTTGCACTTAGGTGTACAATCCGCCATTAATGGAGATGACCTGGCCTGTAATATAAGAAGATTGTTTGGAAGCCAGGAAGCCGACTAGTTCAGCCACTTCTTCAGCAGTACCAAAACGTTTCATGGGTATCATATTTGCCAGCTCTTTTTCATTTAGTTCTTCCGTCATGTCTGTTTTTATAAAGCCTGGCGCTATAGCATTCACGGTTATATTTCTGCGGGCTATCTCCTGTGCCATTGCTTTGGTGGCACCTATCATACCCGCCTTAGCTGCCGAGTAGTTTACCTGTCCCGGCATTCCTTTTATGCCGCTAAGCGATACTATGTTTATAATGCGTCCAAAGCGGTTCATCACCATGGGTGTTAATACCTGTTTGGTTACATTGTACATGCCTTGCAGACTGGTGTCTATTACGCTGTCCCACTGTTCATCGCTCATCATAGGCAGCAGCACGTCCTGGCGTATGCCGGCATTATTTACCAGTACTTCTATCACCACGTCTTTATATGTTTCTACCCAGCTGCCCAGTATTTGTTTTACTTCGGTTCTATTTGCTATATCAAAGCCCATTATTTCTGCCTCCACGCCTTTTTCTTGCACCAGCCTGGCTGTTTCCAGCGCTGCATCTTTATTGCCTTTATAGTTAATGATAACATTATAGCCCAGCTCCGCCATCTTCACACATATAGCACGTCCTATACCGCGCGAGCCTCCTGTTACTAATGCGTATTTCTTCTGTGACAAAGCCTGTTTTATTTTAAGTTTTTACCAAAATGAGCAATAACATCTGTATCCATAAGCCATGCTTTCAATTTCTGAAGATGCTGTGAAGCAGAAAAATCTTCTTTAAAGAAAGGGAATATTTCCCTCCCGTTATCGTACAGCCATTTAGATGATGGAGATAATTTCCTGCTGATGTCTTTAATACCTATAGCCTGCAGCAACGCTGATAGCTCCACAGCCAGCACTTCGTAGGTATTCTCTATCACGCGTTCGCACATTAGCGCTGCGTTGGTGCCCATGCTCACTATATCTTGGTTGTCATTATTGTTAGGTATGCTGTGTACGTACAACGATGTACTCAAAGCCTGGTTTTCTGCTACCGTAGATGTGGCAGGGTATTGCATGCCCTGTATGCCAAAGTTTAAGCCTAACACACCCGCATTAGCAAAGGCTGGTATCTTTCCATTTAACGCAGGGTTCAGCAAAAAGTTCAGCTGGCGTTCTGCAAGCATAGATAGCTTGGTCACTGCCAGCTTCATCTTGTCCATTTCTATTGCCACATAGTCGCCGTGAAAATTACCCCCGTGATAAATATTCTTATTCTTATAGTCAACTACCGGGTTGTCATTTACGGAGTTCAGTTCATTCTCTATTACTGTACCAGTGTACTGTATAGTATCCAGTATTGCGCCCAGTATTTGTGGCACACAGCGCACAGAATAGTTTTCCTGCACTTTTTCTTCTATCACATCATCTGTTACTTTTTTATCGTACAGGTGCTCATTGCGTTTGCGTAGTAGCTTGCTGTTCTTTGCAAATGTGCGCATCCACTTTGCCACCTGTTGCTGACCTTTATGTCGCTTCACTGCATTCAGTGGTTCAGAGAAATGATCGTCATAAGCTTCCATTAGCTCGTTTATCATTAACGAGAACAGCGTACTCCACACCACCAGCCTTTGCGCCATTATTACATTTATACCACCTATGCCTGTCATAGCAGATGTCCCGTTCAGCATAGCAAGCCCCTCACGTATATAGATGGATAGCGGCTGCAGGTTCAGCTTCTTAAAGACATTCTTTGCAGGCTGCACTTTCCCCTCATACCAAAAGTTACCTTCACCAATCAACCCAAGTGCCAAATGCGCCAGCTGCACCAGGTCGCCACTTGCACCCACACCACCATGTGCATATACACAAGGGTATGCTTCATTGTTTATCAGTTCAGTGATAAGTGTTACAGTATCCGGGTGAATACCTGAGCAGCCCTGCAATAATGAACTAAGGCGTGCCAGCAGGAAAGCGCGGCAATGTTGCGGGGACAATAACTGCCCCATGCCAGAGCTATGGCTGCGTATCAGGTTATATTGCAGCTGCCTGCGGTCAGCATCATCTATGCGGTACTGGGCCATTGGGCCAAAGCCCGTATTGATACCATAAATAAGCTTGTCTGTAGAAAAACTATTCAGGAAGTCATAGCTGCGCTTCAGCTCTTTTAATGTAGCTGGTGCTATACTTATTTGTTTTTGTTGCAGAATGATTTGTTCGAATAAAGCAATATCAAGGTCCTTACCACCCAGTGAAATCATAAAACTTTGATCAGTTTAATTAATCGTGTAAAAATAGCACGCTTATTTCTTGCTAACAAGGCTGCTGAAAGGATTTCGCAGTTTGTCGTAACCCATCAGGTCCACTTTTATGCTGCCCACCAGTATCGGGCTTTCTATACGCAGTGGCAGATGGTTGTTGTCATCGCTCACCCACACTACCATTTTCTCCCCTCCTTTAAAGATGCTACCTTCTATTAGCAGCGGAACAATCTTGATGGCATTAAAGGTGCCATACCGGGTTTTTATTTGCTCTTTCCCTACATATCGTATATAAAGGGAATATAGCTTGTCGTCAAGGAAAAGATTAAAGGGTATCTTATCTCCCGGCTTATAATGGTTGTAATCTATGTTACGTGCATAATAGATTGCTGACAGCACGTCTTGTGTGCATTTAGGTATATTGTAGATGCCTTTTGTAGATACCGCCTGGCCTATGCTCTGGTTAAAGGATACATTATTATATATCTTAAAACCGCCCTCATTCACATTTCTTACAAACTTTACCGGCAGCATGCTTTCCTGGTCTATATAGCTTTCGTAGGTGTCCCGTACTTTATAAAACCATTCGTAAGATTTAGAAGTTTTGCCCTCGCCGGTAATATGAAATACTTTTCGCCCGCTGAATGTTTCGCTGTTCGCTGTGAAAACTGCATCGCCTGCGCTTATCCATATACGCCCCATATTATAGTACACCTTAAAGTTCAGGCGTTCACCATCCTGGAAACTGTGGTTCCTGATACCGCAAAATTCATTTTGTGCAAATGCGCTTATGCTAATGAGTAATACAATAATAATAAGGCCTATTCTTTTTGGTAACATCATATACTGCGCTGTGTTTGTCAAACCATTTCTTAACGTAATAACCTCATTCTGAGTAATAATATACTCCCGACAATGGAAGGTATTATCAAATTTAATAACCAAATCCCTAAAGTAGCACCAAGGATACCTAAAGTATTTGGGGAGAAATGGTGAAAGAGGAACAGGCTTACCTGCCCGCGTTCACTAAGCTCTGCCAGTGCTATGGAGGGGATCACACCTATTGCCCAGAAAAATAGGGCAGCCATGCAATATCCTTCCCCAAGTGGCATGTTCACATTCATCCAACGGAGAAAAAACAAATATTGTGCCGTAAAGACTCCATAGCGCAGCAGCGATATACCCAATATGGTCAATTGCTCCTTCGAACTGAAACGTTTCAGCAGTTGTCCGTATATGTTAAACTTACGCAACCAGCGGATATTTCCCAACAACGGCATCCATGCTTCAAAGCGCCAGTATATAAGTGCTATACCCGCAGTTACTATTAAGCAGCTCAGCAGTACCGTTTTTTCAAATGGGCCGGGAAAAGCAATATTGTAATAAATAAGCCCCACCAGTCCGAAGATAAATACAGTAAGCAATTGCGCCACAGCACCAAGTACAGATACGCTGATAAGCCGAAAGGTGTTCTTGCGCTTCAGGTAAAGAATGCGTCCAGGGTACTCACCTATGCGGTTAGGGGTAATAATGGAAAAAGCAAGCCCTGCCAGGTAGCTGGTAAATGCCTGCCGAAAAGATAAAGGCTGCGCTGAATGCGCCAGTATATGCCATTTACGTGTTTCCAGCAGCAGGTTCACAGGCATTAGCAGCACGCAAAGCCATATAAAAATATCAGGTCCTGTTTGTTGCCATATGCTTGCATCTACGCTATGCAATTGTTTGTTTACCTGTACATATATGCTCCACAACAATACTGCGGAAATGACGCCGCCAAGTGTGTAATTGAGCCATATTTTGGTACTTTTGTTCAACAATATCAAAGCTTTGCAGCATAATCCCCAAATTATTCTTGGTATAGATCCGGGTACGCTCGTAATGGGCTATGGTCTCATAGCTATCGACAAAAGTAATGTTTCGCTCGTAGAAATGGGGGTATTGCAATTGGCTAAAAATAAAGACCACATAGAGCGCCTGGAACTGATCTATAAAAAGATGGAAAGCCTCATAAAAATTCACTGCCCCGTAGCCGTGGCAATAGAGGCACCCTTTTTTGGCAAGAATGTCCAAAGTATGCTGAAGCTGGGCCGCGCACAGGGCGTAGCAATGGCCGCAGCCATGATGAGCGGCCTGAAGGCAGTAGAGTATGCTCCGCGAAAGATAAAGCAATCCATCACCGGCAGGGGTAATGCTACCAAAGAGCAGGTATGGGAAATGTTGCAGCACACCCTCAAGTTTAAGGAAACAGTCCAGTTCATGGATGCCAGTGATGCGGTAGCCGTGGCGCTATGCCATCATTACCAGGCAAAGGTCCCCAAAGCAGATAACAATGGAATAGTGATAAAGAAAACCACAAAAAAGGCAGGCAGTTGGGAAGCATTCATTGCTAATAACCCCGGCAGGATAAAATAAGGAACTCTAGTCTTTCTGCTATGTTTAACTGCTTGTATAAAAGATATTTATCGGTTTTCCAAAAAATGAACTGCATTAGTATTAAATATAAAAACACAGTACATTTACCGTACGTTTCTAACAAAAAATAAAATTTACCTATGGCTGAGTCCAGAGCTAAGATATTGTTGGTAGAAGATGACCCTACCTTGAGTTTTGTGGTGAAAGATAGTTTGCAGAAAAATGGCTTTGAAGTAATTCACTGTTCCGATAGTGAAAGCGGCTGGCAGCAGTTCATGAAGAACAATTTCGACATGTGCCTGCTTGATGTCGTTTTGCCTAAAAAGGATGGCATGTACCTTGCCAACCAGATAAGGCAGAAAAATGAAGCTATTCCTATCCTGCTGCTTACGTCTAAATCAATGGATGATGATAAGATAGCAGGCTTCAAAAGCGGTGCAGATGACTATATCACCAAGCCCTTCAATCTACAAGAACTGTTATTGCGCGTAGAGGTATTCCTGAAGCGCACAAAGAAAAAAGAAGAAAACACTGCAGTTGAGTTCAAGATCGGCAATATGGATTTTGATTACAATAACCTCACATTGCGTAGTGGCAAAGTAGAGCATCAGCTTACACAAAGAGAAGCCGACCTTATAAAGTTCCTTTGCCTTAATGCCAACCGTGTACTAAAGAGAGACGAAATACTGATGAACGTATGGGGCAAGGACGATTACTTCCTTGGCAGAAGTATGGACGTGTTCATTACTAAAGTGCGCAAGTATCTGAAAGAACAACCGGGGGTTGAACTGCAAACCATCCATGGTATTGGTTTTAAGTTTGTTTACAATCCTTCATAAATAGTTAAAGTCATTTAAATAATAAAGGAGCCCTGTTTTGCAGGGCTCCTTTATTTATAGCTCAGTTTCCTTGTTATTGCTGAAAACCATTATTAAGGTCCTCAAAATGTGGGCATCTTGTAGCGTCTGTATTTCTTGCATTTCTTTTATAGTTTCCTCTTACAAACAGTGACATTTCATAACCACCCACGCCGTTGGTTGCCGGCTTCAAGGTAGAGTTGTTTATGTCATAAGATACGGTGAGCGAATATGCCTGGTAATCCATTTTTATTGTAGGGATAATGGCATCCTTCACACGGTAGAATAAGCCTGCATATACAGTAATATTATTGCCGCCTATAGCGTTATTCAGGCTTTTCCAGCTTATGAGTCCGCCACCTATCCATTCTTCGTATGGGGCCTGGTGCGTATAGTTCATATGGAAGGTCACTGCATACTGCGAGTTGACATTATACTTAAAGCCAAGATTGCCGCTCCAGCGTGTAGTAAGGCGTATTATCTGGTCGCTCCCTTCAAAGCTCTGGTTAGGCTCTGTAATATGGTATGCAGCGGCTCCAAGATAATAATTCACCTGGTTCTCTTCACCCAGCGAGCTGTTCAGGCTCACGCCTGCACCCAGGTCATAGTTCTGTATATTTTTGAACGGCGCATTTTCTCCGGATGGGTTGTATGCACTGTAAGAGCCATTAATATACTGGCTGCTAAAGGTCATCTTCTGCTGGTCCACACTGCGTTGTATATAGCCGCCGGTAAACCCAACTGACAAATAAGTGTTGTGTTTATCCTCCATCGACTTATTGTAATTAATAGCGGGGTACACCTGCATACTGGTAAAGTCAATACTACCTGCTTTGTCATAGCTGGCCGTTACACCGAAGCTTATGCAGTCGCCCGTT
>JAFDXS010000124.1 GCA_018267795.1 Bacteroidota bacterium
GACGACATGGAACTGATAAACGAGGGGAGTGAGCTGCGCAGGAAATGGATAGACAGCATACTAAGCCAAACAGATAAAGAATACTTTGAAAAGCTAATGCACTACCAGCGGGTGTTGCTGCAACGCAATGCATGGCTGAAAATGCAGGCAATAAACCCGGCAAAAGACCGGACAGAGCTGGAATACTACAATGTAGCGCTGGATGCAGATGGCACTTATATCTACAAACAGCGTAGCATATTTATAGCGCGCTTTATACCACTGCTGGAAAATTTCTATGAGCAGCTATCAGGCGGGCGTGAGCGGATAGCCGTGGTGTATGAAACGGACCTGGCGAAAAAGCCATTGCTGAACCTGCTGGAAGAAAGCTTTCAGCAGGACCTAAGAATGCAGCGTACGCTGAAAGGCGTGCATAAGGATGACTGGGATTTTATACTGAATGATATAGACCTGAAGAACTTCGGATCGCAAGGGCAGAAGAAGAGCTTTCTGTTTGCGCTGAAGCTAGCGCAATATGCCTACCTGAATATAGAGATGGGGCACCTGCCTATACTGCTGTTGGATGACATATTTGAAAAGCTGGACCAGAGCAGGATGGAAGCGCTGTTGCGGATAATAAGAGGGCCGGGCTTCGGACAGGTGCTGCTGACGGATACACATGCTGAAAGGATACAGGTAGCTTTCGGACCTAATGCGGATATAGGGTTTATACAACTGTAGTGTTGCCAACCATTGGAACATTTTGTGTGTCTATTGATATGCAAACCGCTCTTCTATGTTAACTTGTACTGCTGCCGTTAAAAAGCTTATTTATCGAGTATTGATTTTTTTAGTTGTTTTTAGTGGGGTGACGAATCACGCAAAAGCCCATGGACCGGCTATTTCAAGCATTTCGTATGCCTGGGTTAAAGATTCGACTTACCAGGTTTACTATTGGTATTTTGCTGACTGTTCATCGGGGACGTTGTTGCCAGACAGTATTCCTGCAAATGTGAAAAATAGCTGTGGCTTTGGGGATAGTGTTATTTATCTACATAGGGTGACAATTGCACCACCTACAGAAATAAGCTATACCTGTGCCGGATATGCAACAAGCTGCACGACCGGAAGCTTACCCGGATATAAACTATATGCGTATGTTGGCAACGTAACATTATATCAACGATGCGATCATTGGACTTTTTCCGTATCAGAAGGACCAAGAGATCCATCTATATTAAATATAAGCACAATTACATCAAATGTATATGTTGAAGCAACGCTGAATAACCTGGATTATCAAGGTAATTCAGGTCCTTATTTTACATTATATGCTCCTTTCGTTTTCTGGGATTCAGTTGGTACGTCAAAAAGTAATCAAGCTTTTGATCCTAATGGGGATTCCGTAGGATTTGAGATAATAACTCCAATGACGGGCACTGCTTCAAGTCCGGTTAACGCGAGCTATAATCCTGACTACTCATTACCCAATAATCCTTTTTCCACCCACAATACATTTGAATACATTCCAGACCTGGAAACTATGTTTTTTACCCCTTATGGTGCCGGTAAATATATAGTAACCACCAGAGTAAGCGATTATAAAAAAATCTCTAAATCCGGAATTGTCAGCTGGGTAAAATTAGGTTCTGTGATGAAGGACGAACAGATAATAGTGCTTGAAAAACCAAAACCAGGCATGACCTTTTCTTTAGACACCAGCAGCATAACCGGCGGTACTTTGATCAACGGCGCTATAAACGTATGCAGCAATGCCTTTTTGCATTTTTGTATTAATATGCGAACCAAAAGTACCTACGTAAACTTTACTGTTAACGGCTTTTACCTGGATACTATGCCCAAGCTTTATTTAACCCACTATACAACTGATTCGGCAAGCGCATGTGTGACATTCCCCATTTCATCAATTCCTCCCGATGCTTTTGAGTTTTACTTTTCATTGCCAGATACAGTATGTTCAAATGGATTTACGGAGGATTATCTATGGCGCGTGCCGGTAAAGGTGAAGCAGAGCGCTGAAGGGGTGGAGGACAAATTGTTTATTTGTATCGGAGATACTATGCGTATAACCGGCTACGGTGATAGCTTAGGAACATATATCTGGGGTGTACTTCCAGGTGGGGCGCCTATAACCAGCCTGAGCTGTACTACGTGTACAAGCACTAAGGCTGCTCCCGGTGTTACAACAACTGATACTCTTTATACGCCCGATAATCTTACTTGTAAAAATAGAGATACGTTTACAGTTGTAGTGCGCAATAGACCGGCCACGCCAATAGCAGGTAGTAATGCTCCCATCTGCAGCGATGATACACTACGTTTATCACTTATTGATACGGGAACTGTCATAGCGAGGAGGTGGACAGGGCCAGGTGGGTACAGGTCGATATTGAAAAATCCGAAAATCTTTCCGGCAAGCTCCGGTGTTTATAAAGCATACGATTCCTCAAATGGTTGTGCTTCGTATGCGGATAGTGTAACAGTGCTTGTAAAGCCTAAGCCTAATATGCCTTTGGTAAGTAGTAACAGCCCGATATGTTTGCATGATTCGCTGCAACTGCATGCTGTGGATACTGCCGGGGTGAGCTACTACTGGCGATCACCGGATACAACGGTGCTGTATATTGTTCCGAATCCTGTGATACCTTTTGCTGAGGCGGGCGTTTATAAGTCTTATGTGGTACTGAATGGCTGTACCTCAGATACGGCTAGGCTGAATGTAGAGGTGGACTCGGTAGGACCGCCGGTAGTGAGTGTGGCAAGTAACCCAGATACGGTAATTCCGGGCTTTAATATGACTTTCAGGGCTATAGTGAGTAATGCCGGCAGCAAGCCCAGCTACCAGTGGCGGAAGAATGGGGTAAATATTCCCGGAGCTACCACCAATATGCTTATCACAAATGATATAAAGGAAAGAGATATAGTAAGCGTAGTAGTGCATAGCAGCCTGAGATGTGCATTGCCTGACAGCGGTATAGTGGGTACGTGGCCGCTGACTACTGAGGATATTAATCTAAACGGGAATAATGTTGCAGTTTATCCTAATCCTAATGCGGGTAATTTCATAGTGAAAGGAAAGGTTGCGAATACAAGTAGCCAGGTGTCAATGGAAATAATGAACATGCTGGGAGCGGTAGTTTACTCAAATAGTTTGCCTGTATCAAATGGCAATTTCTATGCAACAGTGAACCTGGATAATATAGCGAAAGGCGTATATGTTATTCGTTTAAAGGCTGATAATGCGGTATTTTTTACAAAATTTAGCTTACAAAAATAGATACGCATTATTTTTATTGCTATTCATTTGTTGTGGGACTAGAACAAGGCCTGGAAATAAGAGTTATTGATAGAAGGTTAAAATATCTTTAATTCCTAATTCTTTTATTTATTAAAACAGTCGTCTTACCTTTGTGTACGTTGAAAGTGATTCAATAGCTAAACACCGCATTTAACGCATAAAATAATATGGGCTACGTAAAAGACAGCTTTAAAGCAAAAGCTGATGCACAATCAAAAGAAATCAAAAGTTTGCTGGAACAACATGGTAACATGAAGCTTGATGATGTAACTATAGCACAGGCCTACCAGGGCATGCGCGGTATACCGGGGCTTGTTACAGAAACATCATTACTGGATTCAAATGAGGGTATCCGTTTCCGTGGCTTTTCAATTCCTGAATTAAGAGAGAAATTATCTAAGGCTGAAGGTGGTAATGAGCCTTTGCCTGAAGGATTGTTTTATCTGATGCTGATTGGCGAAATACCAAACCATGAGAATGTAGAACATATATCTGCTACCTGGGCGCGTCGCTCGCATGTACCCAACCATGTGTTTGATGTAATAGAAGCATTGCCTGTTTCCACGCACCCAATGACCCAGTTTTGCGCTGCGATCTTAGCTTTACAAACCGAATCGAAATTTGCAAAAGCATACGCTGAAGGTATCAGCAAAAAAGAACATTGGTCTTATGTATATGAAGATGCAATGACGCTGATCGCCCGCCTGCCACGCGTAGCAGCATATATCTATCGCCGTAAATACAAAAATGGTGAACATATACAGCCCGATGGCATGCTGGACTGGGCAGGTAACTTTGCCCACATGCTGGGATATGATAATGAAGGCTTCAGAGAATTGATGCGCCTGTACCTTACCATTCATGCTGATCATGAAGGTGGTAACGTATCAGCACATGCTACACACCTGGTAGGCTCTGCATTGAGCGATCCTTACTTGTCGTTCGTAGCGGGTATGACTGGTCTTGCAGGTCCGCTGCATGGTCTTGCTAACCAGGAAGTGATGGGCTGGATAGAAGAAATGAATACGGAGCTGAACACTAACAACCCAAGCAAAGAGCAGATAGCTGAATACATAAAGAAGACACTGACTGAAGGTAAAGTGGTGCCTGGCTACGGACACGCTGTACTGCGTAAAACAGATCCACGCTTCCTGGCACAAATGGAATTTGCTAAACGTCATTGCCCTGAAGATCCTATGGTGCAGACTGTATGGAACGTGTACGAAGTAGCACCGCCAATACTGGAAGGTACCGGCAAAATAAAGAACCCATGGCCTAATGTGGATGCTCACTCCGGCGCGCTGTTGAACCACTATGGCCTTGTGGAAAAAGAATTTTACACTGTGCTGTTTGGCGTGAGCCGCGCACTGGGTGTACTTGCCAGCCTTTGCTGGGACCGTGCACTAGGCTTCCCGCTGGAACGCCCGAAATCCATTACCACTGAATGGGTGAAGAAATTCGTGGCTAAAGGTGAAAAGGTTGCATAATAGAACATATTGAAAAACTGAAAGGCAGGCAGCGAAAACTGCTTGCCTTTTGTATTATACATAAAAATAAATAACCACAACAAACACATACAATGAGTAAAGGTCCTATTTCGCAATTTATACAACATCATTATCGCCACTTTAATGCTGCTGCATTGGTTGATGCTGCTAAAGGATATGAAACACACTTGCTGGAGAACGGCAAGATGCTGGTATCGCTGGCGGGTGCAATGAGTACTGCTGAGCTTGGTATATCGCTTGCTGAAATGATACGCCAGGATAAAATACAAATAATAAGCTGCACCGGCGCTAACCTGGAAGAGGACATCATGAACCTTGTGGCGCATACGCATTACAAACGTGTGCCACATTATCGCGACCTGAGTCCTAAAGAGGAATGGGAATTGCTGGAACAGGGATATAACCGTGTAACAGATACTTGCATACCTGAGGAAGAAGCATTTCGCAGGATACAGCGCCACATCTTTAAGATATGGAAAGATGCTGAAGAAAAGGGTGAACGTTATTTTCCGCATGAGTTTATGTACAAGCTGCTGCTGAGTGAAGTGATGAAAGCTGACTATGAAATAGATCCTAAGCATAGCTGGATGATAGCTGCTGCGGAAAAGAACCTTCCGATAATAGTACCAGGCTGGGAAGACAGCACGATGGGTAACATCTTTGCATCCTACTGCATCAAGGGTGAGCTGAAGCCAAGCACTATGAAGAGCGGTATAGAATATATGATGTGGTTGACTGACTGGTATCGCAGTAATTCAAGCGGTAAGGGCGTGGGCTTCTTCCAGATAGGCGGTGGTATAGCGGGCGACTTCCCGATATGTGTGGTGCCTATGATGTACCAGGACCTGGAATGGCATGATGTACCTTTCTGGAGCTATTTCTGCCAGATAAGCGATAGTACTACCTCTTATGGATCATACAGCGGTGCTGTGCCTAATGAAAAGATAACATGGGGCAAGCTGGATATAAATACACCTAAGTATATAGTGGAAAGTGATGCTACCATTGTGGCACCGCTTATATTCGCTTATTTATTGGGCTGGTAGTCTATCATTATTTTTTTTGGGAAATCCCAATTGCTTAATGCAGTTGGGATTTTTCTTTTTTTAGTGACTGAATAAGTTGTTGCATACTGAACTGCTGAATTTTAAGTTCTGTGGAGCTAATTCTGCCATTGTCAATTTTAAGATGTTCTATGCAGGGAACTGAATGGCTATTCCTGGTTACCAGATCGTAAATAACGTATGTTTCATTACTGTTGGTAAAAATAGCTTTGATGTCATTCTTTACTACTATATCTGTAGCAGGATTGGCTGCATGTTCTTTTAGCATACTGATAAACTCGGATGCGCTATTATAGTTTATCATTCCGTAGAACTTAAAATCTTCCGCCACGCAGTTGCTGATTGTATTATAGTCTTTTGCCGCTACGGCTGTAATATAGTCAGTAGTTAATTGCCTATTTTGTTCGAGCAATTCAGCTTGCGGAGCTATAATTTTTTCAGCAATATCATTTATATTGTATATAGTGTCTTTCAGTGTTGTTTTTAACTCCACTATCGGAACCGGCTGATCTGATTCGATTTCTGCCTGTTCAGTGGCCAGGCTGACCGTAATATTTTTTATACCAGAAACTTTTGATAAACGACCGCGCACTATCTCAGCACAGGCGTCGCAGGTCATGCCAGTAACCTTAAAGAGTTGTTTCATAACAATAGATTTTATACTGTAAAGGTATTTGCCCAGACAGGTTTTGTTGTTACAGAATTTATAGAAATAGTTTCAAGATTTTGTGATGAGCATCTACCGTCACTTATTATTCCTAATTCTGTTAAGAAGGTAATCTAAGCCCAGAAGTTCGGCAGTGGTGGCTACTGCGGTGATGCTGACACCGAGTACGCCGTGCAGGTTTGAGTTCTGCCCAGTGAGAAAGAGATTGGGTATGCGTGTGCGTGTGCCTATGCTGGTTTCATTAGGGTGGTTTACATCTTTTAGAATACCATATAGAGAGCCGTCGGGTGTTGCTGTGTAATCTCTGTATGTGAGCGGCGTAGCAATACTTTGAGCGAGGACATTTCCTTTTAATGAAGGTATGCGCTGATATATTTTCTGCAATAGAACTTCTGCCTTCTGC
>JAFDXS010000125.1 GCA_018267795.1 Bacteroidota bacterium
CCTGGAATATTTTTTCGGCATATTGTTGTTCAAAGCCAATGCCATTATCGCTTATTTCAATATACTGAAACTTGGTTTGCAGTTTTTCCTCCGGCAATGCAAAATCAGCTTCATAGCCATGTACTATACGTGCACTGATATCAATATGAGGCGCAACACCCGGTTTGCTAAATTTCAATGCATTGCTTATCAGGTTTTGGAATAGCTGCCTTATTTGTGTGCTGTTGCCATAGATAGGGTACAGTTGCTTTATATTAATAACAGCCTTTTTATCTTTTATACTTGTATCCAGGTCAGTAAGTACATCTTCCACTTCTTTATTGGTATCCAGAAGTGTTTTGTCCAGCATCCTTGATATCCTGGAGTAATTGAGCAGGTCTGTAATAAGTACCTTCATCCGGTCAGATGCTACCTGCATTCGTTCCAGCATGCTCCTGCCTTCTTCATCCAGCTCATTTTCGTATTTGCTGATAAGCAAATCACTAAAAGTTTTAATTTTTCTTAAGGGTTCCTGTAAGTCATGGCTGGCCACGTATGCAAATTGCTGCAGCTCACTGTTTTGAAATTTTAGCTCCTCGGCATACCTTTTCAATTTATCTTCCGCAAGCTTTTTTTCCGTTAGGTCCCTGGTTACTTTTGAAAAACCGATTATATCTCCCTTTTCGTCATGCAGTGCTGTGATCACAATGCTGCCCCAAAAGTTAGTGCCATTTTTACGCACACGCCAGCCTTCATGTATTGCTTTCCCGTTTTTGCGTGCGGTTTCTATCAGCCGTTCAGGTAGATTTACAGCCTGGTCTTCTGGCCGATAAAATATGCGGAAATTTTTACCGATTATTTCTGCTTCGCTATACCCCTTTATTTTTTCTGCGCCTTTGTTCCAGTTTTGTATAAAGCCGTCTTTATCCAGCAGTAGTATAGCATAGTCTTCTACCTCATCTACCATTTTATGATATCGCTCTTCGCTTCTTTTCAGGGCTTCATTCTTACTTACTAGTTCGGCAGTGCTGTTTTCAATTTCTTTTTCAAGGGAAGTAATTAACTCCTGGTATTTATGTTCACTTTCCTGCAGGGCTTGTTGTCCTTGTATAGCGTCTGTTATATCTTCAAAGCATATAATTGTTCCGGTTATCCTATTTTGCCCGTCCTTTAACGTTGCAAGAGCCGCTTTAAGAATAATGGAAAAGTTTTTATTTTGAAAAGTCAGTTCAATTATTTTGTCTGCATTATCAGAGGCAAGCTGCAATAAAGAATTTTCGGTAACATTATTGTTTGGGCTGTAAGGCTTGAAATACTCGGAAATGGAAGTGCCAATACTTGTTGAAATAGAATTGCCAAATAGTTCTACAGTCTTGCGGTTTATTTTTTTTATCACACCCTCAGTATCACATATGCATATTGCCACCGGCAATGTTTCTATATAGTTATAATCCGAAAGATTGATAAGGGAGGCGGTAGGATTAGTATCCGCAATATTTTCTAGATCCATAACACAAAATTATATAATTGGGAACAGCATTAATAGCTATATGAAGAGTATAGCTCAAACAGTTAATATTATAAAAACCATGCCGTAAAACGAATAGCGTAATGAATTGCAGTACTTTTATAGTAACCATTTCTATATTGAAATAATTCTGTCTATGCAAAACAGTAAAGAGCGTTTCAGCGACCGTGTAGAGGATTATGTAAAATACAGGCCCGGTTATCCGCAGGCTATTATTGATTTTCTGCAAGGCAAATATGG
The DNA here is from genome assembly GCA_018267795.1 of Bacteroidota bacterium. Classification (GTDB taxonomy): domain Bacteria; phylum Bacteroidota; class Bacteroidia; order Chitinophagales; family Chitinophagaceae; genus SZAS-30. The sequence goes on from JAFDXS010000125.1 coordinate 1,748, forward strand.
CCTATCAAAAGATAAGCAAATTGCAGATGTTGGTGCCGGTACAGGTATATCTGCTCAGCTGTTTTTGAATGAAGGATATAATGTAATAGCAGTGGAGCCTAATAAGGAAATGAGAGAAAAAGCAATCGAGCTCTTAGGCGGCTTTACGGGTTTCAGTACAGTTGACGGTGCTGCGGAAAATACAAATCTGCCACCCGAAAGTATAGACGCAATAGTTTGCTGCCAGGCATTTCATTGGTTTAATGTAGAGAAGGCTAAAGAGGAATTCAAGCGGATATTAAAACCTGATGGAATAGTGGTGCTGGTATGGAATGAAAGAAAAACAGCCTCAGCGTTTGAGAAAGAATACGATGAGCTAATAGTAAATCATGCAAGAGATTATGTAAAAGTAAACCACCGCAATATAGATTATCAGCATATTGCTTCCTTCTTTAGTCCGCAGGTTTGCCAACTGCAGCAATTTGAAAACAGTCAGGTATTCAATTATGCCGGGCTGGAGGGCCGGCTCCTTTCATCTTCATACATGCCTCGGCGAACCGAACCGGGGTATGCAGAAATGGCCCTTGATTTGAAGGCCTTATTTGATCATTATAAAACCAGTGATGGGATAACCATTCATTATGATACAAACGTATATGTGGGGAAATTGAAATAAATAAAAAAGCCTTCCGGTAATCCGAAAGGCTTTCTTCGTGTGGTGCGGGAGGGAATTGAACCCCCGACACAAGGATTTTCAGTCCTTTGCTCTACCAACTGAGCTACCGCACCAAAACCCGCAATTGGGAGTGCAAAAATATACTTTATCCGATATTTTCCAAAAAGTAGTGCCGCTTTTGAGAAATATTCTTTCGCATCATATTAGTTCTTAAGCGCTCAGCTGTTTACATTTGCGCCTGCATGGAGCTACAGCATTGGTTTTCACTTTTCCTTGAGCAGATAAAAGAAACAGATTTTCTTACCTGGATATCTGTTGTGCTTGCCGTAGCTGAGGTATTACTTGCCTGGCGCAACAATGTTTTGCTCTATCCTGCGGGTATTATCAGTACGGTTATTTACATATATATCATGGCCCATGCCCAGTTGTATGCAGAGGCCGGCTTAAATATTTATTACCTGGTTATGAGCATGTACGGCTGGCTGCATTGGCTGCGTCGGCGAAATGAGCCACCCTTACCCATTACGCTTACCAGTAGAAAGGAGTGGGGTATTACTGCCGGCATCGTGCTCATTAGCTGGCTGGGCTTTTATTTGGTATTGAAATATTTTACTAATTCAAATGTGCCAATATGGGATGGCTGGGTAAGCGCAACAGCGGGTGCAGGCATGTGGTTGCTGGCAAGGCGTAAGCTGGAAAACTGGTTGCTGCTCAATGTGTCTAATTTGTTTGCTATTCCGTTGCTCTTATACAAAAAACTCCCTTTGCCGGCCTGCCTTACTTTATTTCTGTTTATTGTGGCTATTTTTGGTTATCTGGAATGGAGAAAGCTATATCGTACACAAGAAATAAAGTAGCGGCACTATTGGCGCTGTTAGTAATGTTCAGCACAAATGCGCGGGCGCAGTCCTCAGGCCGTGACATCACCTGGTTGCGCGACATTTATAATCATCGCAACACGAGTTACGAGGGCGCAATGGCAGGTGTATCTAATAGCGCGTATGTTATTACGGCAGCGCTGCCCATGGCACAGCTGGCCTATGGCTATGGCTGGCACGACAGCACTACTAAAAGTCTGGCCTGGCAAACGATAGCTGGCTTAGGTATCAATACCGTGCTTGTCATGGGCTTGAAATACACGGTGAATAGAACAAGACCCTACGATAAATACCCTGATATTCATCCCTATACTAATGAAACAGATCCATCATTTCCCTCTGGTCACACCTCTTATGCATTCGCAGTAGCTACTACGCTTACTATTGAATATCCTCGTTGGTATGTCATAGTGCCCTCTTATGCCTATGCCGCTACCGTGGGCTATTCTCGCATGTACTTAGGCATGCATTACCCCAGCGATGTATTTGTAGGTGCCGTAATAGGGGCAGGCAGCGCATGGCTGGGATATAAAGGAAATCAGTGGCTGCACAAGCATAGACATCAACATAATATAAGTAATACAAATTGAACCCCAAAAGAGTAGTAGTAATTGGCCCTGAAAGTACCGGGAAAAGCACGTTAAGCGAGGCTTTGGCTGCTGAATTGCAAACACTATGGGTGCCTGAGTATGCACGTGCCTACCTGCAGCAGCGAAATAACAGTTATTCTGAAGACGATATGCTGATAATGGCGCAGGGGCAAATGCAAACTGAAGATGTAGCAGCAGAGGAGGCCAATAAATTACTGATATGCGACACTGATCTTAATGTAATAAAAGTGTGGGCCGAGCATAAGTATAGGCGATGCGCAAGCTGGGTACTGGAAGAAATTGCCCGGCGCAAATATGACCTTTATCTGCTCACCTATATAGATATAAGCTGGGAAGAAGACCCTCTGAGAGAGCATGGCGCGCAGGATATGCGCCAATACTTTTACAATATATATCGCGACATAGTGCAGAACAGTGGCCTGCCCTGGGCTGATATACGCGGCAGTCATGAAGAAAGGGTAGCGGCTGCATTGCAGGCAATACAAAGCCTGGTATAATTGCGTAATTTTATAGAAAGATTGGTATTATGTACTTGCAGATACATCCGGATAATCCACAGGCGCGGAATATAAGTAAGGTGGTTGATTACCTGAGGAACGGTGGTGTTATCATCTATCCTACAGATACTATTTATGGTCTGGGTTGCGACATCTTTAATACTGAGGCCATCAACCGTATTTGCCGCATAAAGAAGGTTGACCCTAAGAAATCTCATTTCTCATGTATTTGTTCCGATCTCAGTCATATAAGCGATTATACTAAAAGTGTGGATACACCCACCTTTCGATTGTTGAAAAATGCGGTGCCGGGTCCCTTTACTTTTATATTGGAGGCAAGCAAGGCAGTTCCCAAGCTGTTTAAGACCAAAAGAAATACAATAGGTATTCGTGTGCCGGATAATAAAATATGCCATGAGATAGTAAAGGAACTGGGACACCCTATAGTAAGTGCTTCCTTGCCTATGGATAATGAAGTAGAACAATACACCGATCCTGAATTGATATATGAAGTATTTGGGGATTTGGTAGATGTAGTAATAGATGGCGGCCCCGGCGGCATAGTACCATCTACCGTGCTTGATTTTACTACGGGAGAAGTACAGGTAAAACGCGAAGGTGCCGGTGATTGGAAAAAATTATTGGGCGAATAAGTGCAAAAAAGTTTCTTTGCAGTATGTACACAAAGCAGGATGAAAAGGCCTTGTACGAAAAGGCCAAATCTTTACTGGACAAAAACTCGAAAGACAATAAGGATGATATAGATGCGCTGCGCGAAGTGATAAACTATGCAGACCGCAAATATTATGTGCAGGATGCGCCTGTTCTTTCAGACAGCGAGTACGATGCGCTCTTTAAAAAACTGAAAGCGCTTGAGACCGAATATCCTGAGCTGGTTAGCGCAGACTCTCCCACCCAAAGAATTGCAGCTGGGTTATCAGAAAAATTTCCTCCGGTTAGTCACCTTGTCCCCATGCTCAGCCTGGATAATACTTACAATGCAGATGATCTCCGCGACTGGGACAGGAAATGCCGCGAGTTCGTACCCGATGATAAAATAGAATATTGCATAGAGCCTAAGTATGATGGTGCCAGTATATCACTGATATATGAAAATGGCCAAATGGTGCGCGGTGCTACCCGTGGTGATGGTGTAATGGGCGAAGAAATAACAACTAATATAAAGCAGATACGCTCCATACCACTCTCTGCTGCCTTTACAAAAGAAGGTGTAACACAGATAGAGATAAGGGGCGAAGTAGTGATACACAAGAAATCATTCGAAGCTTTTAATGAACAGCGTGCGGCAGAAGGTCTTGCACCCTTAGCCAATCCCCGCAATGCGGCATCCGGTACACTCCGCATGCTTGACCCCCGTGAGGTTACAAAGCGAAAGCTCACTGCCATACTTTATCATATCAGCGACTACACGTTGCAGGCAAATGCAGACCGGCCTAAAGGATTATACACCCACTATGATTCTATACAGTGGCTTCATGACCTTGGTTTCCCTACTCCTGCAAAAGAGATGCAGGTATTTGACAACATTGATAAGGTCATAGAATTTTGCCACAGCTTTGAAGGCAAGCGTGATACCCTCCCATTTGAAGTAGATGGTCTTGTAGTGAAGGTAAATAGCTTTCAGCAGCAGGAGCAGATGGGCATGACTACGCATCACCCGCGCTGGGCAGTGGCTTTCAAGTTTAAAGCCAGGCAGGCAACCAGCAAGCTCAGGCGTGTAGAGTTCCAGGTAGGCAGAACAGGTAATATCACGCCTGTAGCCAAGATCGATCCTGTACCTATTGGCGGTGTTACCGTTACATCTATATCGCTTTTCAATGAAGATGTAGTACGAGAAAAAGACCTGCACATAGGGGATACAGTGTTGGTAGAAAGGGCAGGGGATGTGATACCCTACATAGTAAAGCCACTAGCAGAATTAAGAACCGGCGATGAAAAGCCGATAAAATTCCCTACACATTGCCCCGTATGCAACGAGCCACTAGAAAAACAGGCTGATGAGGCCGCATGGCGCTGCATTAATATCAGTTGCCCGGCACAGGTAGTAGAGCGTATCATACACTTTGTCAGTAAAGATGCTATGGATATACGCAATCTCGGTGGGGCCAATGTACTCAAGTTCTACGACCTCGGCCTCTTAAAAACTATCCCTGACATTTACAATCTTGATTGGGAAAAAATTAAAGGACTTGAAGGCTTTGGCGAAAAGTCTATCAATAACCTGAAGCAATCTATAGAAAACTCAAAGCAGCAACCGCTCAATCGTTTAATATATGGGCTCGGCATACGCTTCGTCGGCGAAACCACGGCAAAAACACTTGCCAGCGCCGTAGATCATATTTCAGACCTCTACGAATGGGATATTGAGAAGCTAAGCACGCTGGAGGATATTGGTCCTAAAGTGGCTACCTCTGTTGCACATTTCTTTAAGGCGCACGAGAACAGGCATCTTATTGAACTACTGGAAAAAGCAGGCGTAAATCTTGCCAATCTTCATAAAGAAAATAAAAACGGAAGCGGAGAGTTGGCA
>JAFDXS010000126.1 GCA_018267795.1 Bacteroidota bacterium
TAAGGCTGGCGTTTGTGCGGTGCCAAATGGTGTAAAGTCATTGCCTACTATGCATTGTATGTCACCACTTTCCTGTAGTTCTTTTGCCAGGTCCTGCTCGTTGTTATAATAGCGGTAATGCAACACACTTACTGCTGAGAATGGTAAGGAGTTCTCAACCAGCAAAACAGAACCATTGGTCAAATAAGCAACCCTGTTAAGCAGGTAGATAGCTAATTGGTAATCATAGTTATTCTTATACTTATTATGGCTTATATAGTCATCATGCCTGTGAAATGCTTCAAGTAGCTTTGTAAAATCATATCCCTGAGGCACACATATTTGTGTCACATTTCTGCAGCCTAAGCCAAAATAGGTAAATACATCATCCGCAAGCTTATTTAAATCTTCTTCAGTTTCATTGCCATTTAAGATGGCTACGGATGTACGGTTCCTGCGAATAATATGCGGATATTTTGCAAAATATTGCTCGAAATAACGTGCGGTATTATTACTGCCGGTAGCTATATAGGCATCACAATTTTTCAGCATTTCAGCTACTCTTACTTGTTCCAGCACTTGTGGCTCCCATTCTGCAAGCTTTTGTATCAGGTGTGCAATTAATACAGAGTCCTTTGAAGATAATTTCAGCAATAAGTTGTGACCACTTACAAAGCCGCATAAAAAGTCATGAAACCCCACTAGTGGGATATTGCCTGCCATTACTATGCCCACAGTCTTTGCTTCTGCTGGTAACTGGTACTGGGCCACCCATTCCTCCAGCTTATCTTTTTGCAGAAATTGTGAAGCTATATTAGTTGTTGCAAGGTCTATCTGTTCTGGTGTAAACCAGGGATTATTACTGGTTGCTCTCGCTTTTACTTCCTGCCATTTTATATCATCCGAAAGTATATATATGCCGAGCTCAGTAAGTAATTCTATCCTGGAATTTAAAGAAATCATGATACTTAGTTTTCTGTCTGCGAAATTGTAACTTTGTTCGCAGATAATCTAAATATTATACTAAATGGCCATCAAAATAACTGATGAATGTATTAATTGCGGGGCTTGCGAACCCGAATGTCCAAATAATGCAATATATGAAGGTGGTGTAGAATGGGCCATAGCAGATGGAACATCTATAAAGGGTGAATTTACTTTAATGGATGGTTCCAAAACTATGGGCGCCGATCGTCATCAGCCTATAGCAGTGGACACATATTATATTACACCGAATAAGTGTACAGAATGCCAGGGATTTCACGAAGAGCCGCAATGCGCTGCTGTTTGCCCGGTAGACTGCTGCGTGCCTGACGAAATGTACCGCGAAACAGTGGACGAGCTACTCGCAAAGAAAGAAAAACTGCATTTGTAAAAATTATTCGTCGCACAAAATTAAAACAGGCTACCATCCGGTAGCCTGTTTTATTATCTTATTGCAGTATCTGCCATTTTTTTCCAGGTGCTGTTTATATTGGCAGCTTTATCTACTTCGTTAGCCAGCTCTTTTAAGAACGGTGGGCCAAAATTGGCATTATTTATCTTCTTGGTATTGCCATTATACTCAATATTAAATATGATACTCGGAACATCTGTTATGCGCATCACATAATTATCCTGGCAGGTATCTGCTCTGTAGTACTCAAAGCGACTAAAAAGGGCAGCAACTTGTGCATTGCTCAATTTCTTTTCATACACACCCTGGTGCTGGGTAAACATATAGCCAAAGTATTTCGCTGTACCATCAGAATGTACCTCTATCGTATAGTCAGGGCAGCGGCCAAAGCATGCTGTGCGGTGCATGGATACAAAAGTGACAGCAGAAGTCTTCTGCACTTTTTTCTTCTTTTTATACATAGCGCCTGCCAGTTGTGTAAAAGCAAGAAGCAACACGATTATTAAAATACTTTTCTTCATTTTTGCCTAATTTTCGGTTCTCAAAGATAACTTATTAGATAGGTAATAGACTTAAAAGAATATAAACAAATATGCTGCCAAAGACAGATAGCGAAGAATTATTTTATCAGCTGGCTTTAACATTCGTAAACGGAACAGGACATAAGACAGGCAGAGCATTGATCGAGCATTTTGTAAATGCTAAAAATATATTTAATGCTCCCGTAAAGGAATTAGTGCATATAGACGGCATTACACCTGTAAAAGCGAAGGCGTTTAAAGACCCTGAGGTAATGAAAAGGGCAGAGGAAGAGCTTAATTACATTAGCAAACATAATATACAGGCATTGTTTTTTAACAATGAGAAGTACCCGCAGCGTATGAATAATTGTGCCGATGCGCCATTGCTTTTATACTATAAGGGCAATGCAAATCTCAACCCAGAAAAGGTAGTAGCCATCGTGGGCACACGCAAGAGTACCGAATATGGCCTTAAGCTTACAGAAGAATTAGTGGATGGTTTACAAACACAGGAAAATATCTTAATAGTTAGCGGCCTTGCTGATGGCATTGATGCTATAGCGCATAAGCGATCTGTTCATGTGGGCCTGCCCACTGTCGGAGTGCTGGGACATGGATTAGATAGGATATATCCTGCTACTAACAAAAAGCTGGCAAATGACATGCTGGAGAATGGTGGACACCTAACAGAATTTCCCAACGGCACCGAAATGGAGCGTGGATTTTTCCCTATGCGCAATAGGGTAGTGGCCGGCATAAGTGATATAACAGTGGTGATAGAAAGCGATATAAAAGGTGGTGCCTTAATTACTGCCCGTATGGCCAGCAGCTATAATAGAGAGGTAGCTGCTTATCCCGGCAGAACAACGGATAGTAAGTCCTCCGGCTGCAATGAACTGATAAGGACCAATATAGCGGCAATGATAACAAAGGCGGATGATCTGCTGGAGATGATGAACTGGAATAAAGGTAAAAAAGCAAAAGCAGTACAAAAGCAATTATTCCTGAACCTTAGCCCCGATGAACAAAAGATTATAGACCTCTTGCAAACAAAAGAGTCAGTGCATTCTGATGAATTATACCATCATACAGGCCTTGCCAGCTCACAGCTTGCAGCAGCCTTATTGCAGCTGGAAATGCAGGGTATAATAAAGGCTTTGCCGGGAAAGAATTACAGGATCAGTTAAATCCTATATTACTTCTCCTTCCAGGTCAAAATCGTATGCTTTTGTAATGCGTACTTGTACGAACTCGCCAATAGGCAATTCAGCATCACCTGAAATGATTACTTCGTTGTCAACCTCTACGCTGTCAAATTCTGTACGGCCCAGGTATCGGCCTGCTTCTTTTTTATCAATAAGCACTTTGTATGTGTTGCCTATCTTTTCCTGGTTTTTCTCAAAAGATATTTCCTGCTGCACTTCCATTATTTCCTGCGCACGAGCTTCTTTTTCTTCTGCCGGCACATTATCCACCAGATCGTAAGCGCTAGTGTTCTCTTCGTGTGAGTAAGTAAATATTCCTACGCGATCCAGTCTTACATCTTCAAGGAAGCTCTTCAGTTCTTCCACATCATCGCGTGTCTCGCCGGGGAAGCCTGCAATAAGCGTTGAGCGTATAGCAATACCCGGCACTCTGTCACGTATAGCAGCTACAAGATCATATATCTCCTGCTTGTCCATTTGACGACGCATAGCAGTTAGCATGTTATTAGAAATATGCTGCAGCGGCATATCCAGGTAGTTGCAGATATTATCCCGTTCACGTATCACATCCAGTATGTCCAGAGGGAATTTTGAAGGATATGCATAATGTAAGCGTATCCATTCAAGCCCTTTCACATCAGAAAGATGCTTTAATAATTCTGATAAGGCGCGTTTTTTATAAATATCAAGTCCGTAATAAGTTAATTCCTGTGCTATCAGCATCACTTCCTTTACGCCCATCTGCACCAGGCGCTTAGCTTCTGCTACTACTTCTTCTATAGTTTTAGATACATGCTTGCCGCGCATCAGCGGTATAGCGCAGAAAGAACAGGTACGGTTACAGCCTTCAGATATTTTAAGATAGGCATAGTGCTTTGGTGTGCTCAGCAGTCGTTCGCCTATTAGTTCTTGTTTATAGTCGGCATTAAATTGCTTCAGTATTTGCGGTAGCTCCATAGTACCAAACCATGCATCCACTTCCGGTATCTCATTCAGCAGATCATGGCGGTAGCGCTCACTAAGGCAGCCTGTCACATATACTTTGTCCAGGTGGCCTGCGCGTTTCAGTTCTACTTGCTCCAGTATTGTATTTACACTCTCTTCCTTCGCCTTGTCTATAAAGCCGCAAGTGTTCACTACTACTATATTATGGTCCAATTTAGTATGCTCATGTACTACTTTTATGCCATTAGCATTCAGTTGTCCACTCAGCACTTCACTATCTACCATATTCTTAGAGCATCCAAGCGTAATGATATTAACCTTATCTCTTTTTAGTTTCTTCGTTTTCACAAATAAAAAATTTCAATAAACACGTTCACTATAAGTCTGTTACCTTATTATTTTTTTCTGAAAAATATTCTCACAGGCACACCTGTAAAATTAAAATGGCTGCGCAATTTATTTTCCAGGAATTGCCTGTATGGATCTTTAATAGCATCAGGATGATTGGCAAAGAATGCGAATGAAGGGTTGTGCGTAGGCAACTGGGTTACATACTTTATCTTCACTGCATGCCCGCGGGACATAGGCGGCTGATAGCGCTCTATTTCAGGCAACAAAATATCGTTTAGCTGGGACGTAGGTATTTTCCGTTTATGGTTTTCATAAACTTCTATTCCTTTTTCCATAGCCTGGAATATGCGCGTTTTCTCTTTGGCTGAAATGAAAACAACCGGCACATCAGAGAATGGAGCTATCTTTTCCTTTAGCCCTTTTTCGAAGTCACGGGCCGTATTAGTTTCCTTTTCTACCTTATCCCATTTATTTACCAGCATCACTATGCCTTTACCTTTCCTTGCTGCCAGGCTGAAGATATTTACATCCTGTGCCGTAAGTCCATTTTCGGCATCTACCACTATAAAGCAGATATCAGCTTCATCCATTGCACGTATAGCACGAATTACAGAGTAAAATTCAAGGTCTTCATGCACATTTTTCTTCTTGCGAAGTCCTGCAGTGTCTATCAGGATAAACTCTTTCCCAAAGAGCTTATAATGGGTATGAATGGTATCGCGTGTAGTACCCGGAATATCAGATACTATTGTACGCTCTTGTCCTACCAGTGCATTTAGCAAGGTAGATTTTCCCGCATTGGGCTGACCTATTATAGCAAATTTAGGTACGCCCTCTTCTTGCTTGTCATAGTCCAGTTTGTCTTCGTCTGGTATATGGGTGGTTATTTCATCCAGCATTTCTCCTGTACCTGAGCCGGATATAGATGAAAGGAAGAATATCTTCTCAAAGCCCATGGAATAAAACTCAGTAGCTTCCAAAGCACGGCCTGAGTTATCTACCTTATTTACTACCAGCAATACAGGTTTGGTAGAGCGCCTAAGCACATCTGCCATTTCCTCGTCCTGTAGGGTAATTCCTGTTGCTGCATCCACTACAAAAAGCAGCAAATGTGCTTCATCCAGGGCTATCTGTACCTGTTTGCGTATCTCTTTTTCAAAAACGTCTTCTGAATTAGCTACAAAACCGCCGGTATCTATTACATTAAAACTTTTTCCATTCCATTCGGAAATCCCATATTGCCTGTCACGCGTCACCCCGCTAAAGTCATCTACAATGGCTTTACGTTGTTCCAGTAAACGATTAAATAAAGTTGATTTCCCTACGTTTGGCCTTCCTACAATTGCTACCGTAAAACCCGGCATATTTATTATTCTGTTTGGTAATTTGAACGGCAAAGGTACTTTTAAAAATGCAGTTTTTGAGGCTTAATATGAGTATTTACACAAATATTTAGATTATTAGGGTATAAGCCAGTCATTTGACTAAGTGTTTGTTTATTGTCATAACTCGTAGTTAGTTACAGCTTGCCATTTGTTTTACCATCAATTAATATACCTTTATCACGAATTTTTCAACCATATTTTAATGAAAAAACAATTTTACCTGCTCATTGCGGTTATCCTTTTATCTATTACAGCAAAGGCCGGTCCCGGCGATACTACCTGGGTACAGGCACAGAATATTGTACAGTTCACTCACCCGGGTCAATACGATACGACGGTTGTATTCCCCAACCTTGGAACAAATCCGTACCGAAAGGTGCTCATGATCTTTACCCTTGGTGAATACAACTGCCCTTCAGGCTCTACATATTGTCATCAGTGGGACTATACAGTACAAAACTATTTGATGACGAAAGGTGGTGATACTATAGAGCTCAGCAGGTTTATTACCCCATACTCTGGCACCAGCTCAAGATTCCCTGCTACCTGGCAGTACCATTACATATTTGATGTAACCGATTTTTATCCATTACTCAAGGATACTGCAGGCATAAGAATTAATTATGAGGGCTATTCTTATGGCTTTACAGGCGATATCAAATTTGCTTTCATCGAGGGTACTCCAGATAGAAATGTTACTGGCATACAAAAAATATATGATGGCTATTTTGGCTATGGCAGCACTACCGACCCAATAAATAATCATTTACCTAAGGTTAAGCTTAATATTCCCACTGGCACCCAGAGTGCAGACATGCGTTTCATTGTCTCAGGCCATGGCAGCGATGCTAATGGTTGCTGCGAATTTATGTCTCATTATTACGATGTTTATCTGAACGGTACTGGCGTAGCTCATAAAGATATTTGGCGCGCAGACTGTGGTATGAATGAAATATATCCACAAACTGGTACCTGGATATATGAACGAGCTAATTGGTGCCCGGGAAATATTGTAGTGCCTATTTACCATAATTTGCCCGGCGTTATTTCCGGCGGCACAGATAGCTTGCAGATAAAATACGAAGACTATACCGTGGCTTCACCATCAGGTGGCTACGCTACACAGGCAGCAGTTTTTTATCATGCAGG
>JAFDXS010000127.1 GCA_018267795.1 Bacteroidota bacterium
TTTCGGTAAAGTGGCAATCGTTTGTCTCCAGCAGATCAGTAGCACGCTCTACCCCATTGATGATAGAGCTGTGATCCTGCCCGCCATAGAGCGAAGCAATCTGCTTCAGCGTAAGGCGCGGGTAAAACTTGCGCAGCAGTAATGCACTAAGAAAGCGCAATTCTACCACCTCGCGTTTACGGCACTTTATGGTATAGTTTTCATAGCCCATCTGCAATGCATTGGCTATAATGCGCAGCATCTGTTCCGGCCCTTTGCGCTCTTCGTTCACATACAGCATTACCTTTATGCGCATACCGGTTCTGCTCTTTATTTGTTTCTCAGCACTGCGGGCAATGTTGCGTGCTGCATTCATTTGGGTGGTTGTTAAATAACTCATAGCAAATATGTTTTTCTGTTAGCCTAATATTGTTTCTTTCGTTTCCTGAAGCTTTGCTTTATGTATCAATTCCGTAGCATAGTGTAGGTTGCCTTTGCTGCAATCTTTTATTTCAGCTATTGTAGCATCATTGTTTATAGCATTGGCGCGGCATATAAGCTCTACATCACGCGGGCCTGCCTGGCCCAGTGTTACAAAGCGCCTGCCTATAGTGTTGTATATTTCTCCGTACAGTTCTTTGTTCATTCGTGCGCCTTCTACCACGCGGTTGCGCAGCTCGTCATTGCCCAGTATCACTATACCGCAATGGTTGATAAGCCTTTTGTAGAGTGTGATGACAAAATGCAATACGCGGTCTTTTAGTTTGTGTGCATCATCTATTATCAGCAGCGGTTCCTCCTGCGTCTCCAGTGTGCTTATAATTTCTTCCAGCATCTTGTCGGCAGTGCCTGATGGCTTTGTGCCAAGTTCCTGCAGCAGCTTGCTGATAAAATCTTTACGGTTCAGGTATTCGTCGCAGCTTATATAGTGTGCATATTCGTTTTCACGTGCATAGCGTTTGGAGGTAAAAGTTTTTCCAAGCCCTGTTTGTATGGCCACGCCATAGGCCATTGCATAGCGCTGGGCATCGCCAAAGAGTATGCGCAACAGCAGGTAGCAACCTGTATCTGCCTGTTGCCACTCATTGCCGCAGTAGAAACCTACCTGCCTGGCTATATGCTGCCACATGCGCTCATTCACCACTTTCCATTTGTTGTTCTTTACTTGCGATATAATAGTAGGGCTTATGCCTTGCAGGCTATTGGAGGCTGCAAGCTGTGTAGGGAACCGCGAGGTGTATCGTGTTAGCGCATCTCTTATTTGTTCTTTTTGTTCCTGTGTCATAATTTTGGGCTTCGTTTGAGTTTTTAATGAAGGGCTACGCTTTTGGTTGGGTGTAGCCTTTTTCTTTTCATAGTGTTTTCAATAGTGTGATTTGTATTCCCTGTTCCCTGACAATTTGAAATGCGCATTTCAAAAATTTCTCCAAAAAATTTGGCATAAATAATTTTTAATTTAACTTTGATGTCAGAAAGCAATTAATACGACACAAAAATATTCCAAATTTCATAACAATTCCAATTTTTGTGGAAAAATATTCTAAAATAATCCATCATGTACTTAGCAGGTAATTTGAAATTTTTGAGAAAGAAATCCGGCAAAACACAGGATGCGCTAAGCACGGATTTAAAAATTGGCAGAACCACTATTGCTAATTATGAAGCAGGTATAAGTGAACCCAACCTGGAGACACTATTAACATTTGCCAATTATTTTGGCGCTACGGTGGATGAGATGCTGTCAACGAACATGGAAGAGAGGGGTAAAAAGCTAAAAAGCACGCTTATTTTGCCCGCTGCAGATGGCAAAAAAGTTACTGAACCATTACCATATTCAAAAATTCCGCAAGTGATAACTGTGGACAGGGAAGGCAACGACAATATTATATATGTGCCGGTGAAGGCAAGGGCGGGATACCTGCTGGGTTATGGCGATCCGGAGTTTATGGAAACGCTGCCTACCTTCCGGCTACCGGGCTTAAATAATTCTACCTATCGCATGTTTGAGGTAGAGGGCCCGTCAATGGCACCCAATGTACTGAATGGCGACCGCATAATAGGTGAGTGGGTAGATGGCTTTGATAATATAAGAGATAACCGCGTACACGTGATAGTACATAAAGGGGGTGTGATGATAAAACGCGTGCTGAACCGTATAAAAGAACGCGGCAAGCTATACCTGAAATCGGACACCGTGGTGCACCGCCACGAATTTCCCACACTGGAAATAGACCCTGAAGAGGTAAATGAAATATGGTATGGCCGGTTGAAAATAAGCGGCGACTTCAGCGAGCCTGCCGAAGTGTACCATCGCCTGGCCGACCTGGAGCTGGATATAATGGAGATGAAGAAGTTTATAAAGGAGAAGGAATAATGCTGTATTTTTAGTGTTGTTCCTAAATACTTTTCTATGCGTTATTTTATCCTATCAGCCTGCGTCTTGTTTTTAAGTGTGCAGGCGGTACAAGCCCAAACAGGTGATACTAAAAAGAACGAATTAGTACCCTATGCAAGCAAGTGCTCTAAGCGCATAAAATATTGTAATGACTGCGGCGAAAAGAAGGCTAACTGGAAGAACGAGAAAAAGCTGACGCAGTACTTTGAGAAAAACCTGGACATGAGCAAGCTGGCTAATGTATATGGCAGTATCAATGTAAAAGTACTGGTGGACAGCGAGGGCAATGTATGCTGCAAAGAGATACTCAATAATACTTTTAATAGTGCTAAGTCCATAGCTGCACTGAATATAGGTGATGCGGTAAATGAAATGCCCAAATGGGATGCTGCCTATACACATGGCAAGGGACTAAACTCATTGGTGACACTAACTATTTGCAGCCACATGAAAGACAAGCCTACCTTCTGGGTGGAGTATGCGCATGTGGAGGAGAAGAAGAAATAGCAGCTACATCTTCACAAATTTCTGCATTTTTCTTCCGCCGTCATTTTGCAGTTGCATCATGTACATGCCGGGTGGCAGGCTGCTGATGTCGATAGTATTCAGTCCTTTTTGCAATTTGCCTGTTACTGATGATGCAGTGCCGTTTAGCGATACTACCATATAGTCGGCAGCGGCATCTGCCTGGTAATCTACATTAATACTTTCGTGGCAACTGGTAGGGTAAATGCGTGTGGCATTTATAGCGCGGGTAAGCGCAGGTTCATTTGTGATAGTAAGCGATGTAGGGGTAAAGCGATATACAACTCCAGAAGGAGGAAAATAATTTAGTCCTGTTGGCTGATGATCGTACGCGCCGTAGGTGGCAACAACGCTATCAATATCGGGTGAGCTGGGGTTACCGCTCAGTATATAATAAGTGCCATTCAGGTCATAGTCTATATCCTTTACATAAGCCACTGTAGGGTGACCTTCTTTGGGGAAATAGTTATAGCCATGATCTACGTTAGAAGGGCCATAGTGTAGCTCCACTATATTGCTGCCTTCATACAGCCATAGCTGCATATTTATAGAATCGTCCTTTATGGAATAAATAATTTCATTGAAAAAAGCGGCATTTGCTATTTCCAGCTTAAAGATCCTTTGTCCGTTAACGCCACTTACGGTGTAGCGTATAGGCGACTTGCTGCTGGAAATGCTATCTAAAAATCCTCTGTCTATAAGGTTTGCATCAGTAAGATAAAAGCCTGATATAATGCCCTTGCCCGTATCTGTAACAAATGTGCTGCCCCCCTCTATGGCCGGGGAAGTGCAGGAAAGGGTATCTACTTTGAAATCGAAACCAATGGGCAAAGTATAAATATCACTATTGAACCACACAGTGCTGTTTACAGTGGTAGCACCGGATGTAAGTGGTGTGTACGTATCATAATACACTGATAAGGTATAGGGGAACTGGGCATCTGCCCGCAGAGTGCAGATGATGACAAAAAATAAAAATGCAAGCGTTTTTTTCATAAAAGAATGGGTATGCAGGGTATGGAATGTGAATAATAGACGTAAATATTTGTAAATGTGTTGGGTGTCTATCAATTATTTAGCTACAAGTTCATTGTATTCGGGGTGGTTTTCAAGGTATTTGGCTACAAAGGCGCAATAAACAACAATTTTCAGGTTGTTGCTGCGTACATAGTCCAGCACGTGCTTTACCAGGTGGGCTCCTATGCCTTTACCCCGCATATCAGCAGGCACCAGCGTGCGCATTAGTACCATATTCCCCTTCAACCAGCGGTATTCTACAAAGGCATATTCCCCATTAGAGAAGGCAATTTCAAACCTAAAGCCCTTTTTATTGTTTACTACCTGGAGATCTTCGATCATGATGAAAGTTTAAAGAAAAAGAGACTGCAATTTACAAATTATGAAAAGCAGTAACGTTTAAACAGTTAAAAAACGGTCTAAAAATTATTGAGAGCTGCGTTAATTAAGGGTTTCAATCTTAGAAACAAGCTGTAACTTTGTGTTAAAGAGGATAAAAACCATGGATACCACGTATTTGAGCTCGCTGGCCGGTGTTCGTAGTTTTTATGAAAGTGGCGCTACGAAATCGTTCAGCTTCAGAGAAGAGCAATTAAAAAAACTAAAGAAGGCATTAACAGACTGGGAGAGTCGGCTGGCAGAAGCACTACATGAAGATTTTCATAAATCGGAAGCAGAAACCTACGCTACAGAAACGGGCCTGCTACAGGCAGAGATAAGCTATACACTTAAGCACTTGCAGCAATGGATGCGCCCGCAGCATGTAAGCTCACCCCTGTTTTTATTTCG
The DNA here is from genome assembly GCA_018267795.1 of Bacteroidota bacterium. Classification (GTDB taxonomy): domain Bacteria; phylum Bacteroidota; class Bacteroidia; order Chitinophagales; family Chitinophagaceae; genus SZAS-30. The sequence goes on from JAFDXS010000127.1 coordinate 4,706, forward strand.
CTCATCGGGAACAGTATTGAGAGAATCGCTTGGTGTAGCTCTTATTATAGCGCCATGGAATTATCCTTTGCTTTTGCTGCTATCACCGCTGGTGGGTGCCATAGCCGGTGGCAACTGTGCAGTGCTTAAGCCGTCTGAGCTTACACCCCATACATCGCATGTGATAAAGCAGATGCTGGAAAGCACCTTTGACCAGAGCTATATATGTGTGATAGAGGGCAATGGTGCGGAAGTAGTGCCACAATTAATAAACAACTTTCGTTTCGATCATATATTCTTTACCGGAGGTACTGCCGTAGGTAAAGAAGTAGCCATGCTTGCTGCAAAGGAGCTAGTACCAGTAACACTGGAGCTGGGTGGTAAAAGTCCCTGCGTGGTAGATAAAGATGTTGATATAGCAGTAGCAGCCAAACGCATAGTATGGGGAAAATATACCAATGCCGGTCAAACCTGTGTAGCGCCTGACTACCTGTTGGTGCATACAAGCGTAAAAGACAGGCTAATAGCCGAAATGAAAAAAGCGATAGATGCATTTTATAGCAACGCGCTACAGGCTGAGGACTACGGGCGTATAATAAACGAAAAGCATTTTGATAAGCTGACAGACTTTCTGCAAAATGGTGATATCGTGTTCGGAGGGCAAACCAAAAGGGATGAGCTATATATAGCACCCACCCTGCTGGATAATGTACCGATAGATGCTCCTGTAATGCAGGAGGAGATCTTTGGCCCCATATTGCCTGTTCTCACATTTACTACACATGAAGAGGCAATAGGCATCATTGAGAAAAATCCCAACCCTTTGGCATTGTACATCTTTACAAAGAGTGCAGTGGTAGAAGAAAAATATACTGAAGGTTTAAAATTTGGCGGCGGTTGCATAAACAACACACTTGTGCACCTGGCCGATCCCAAGCTACCATTTGGCGGCGTGGCTAATAGTGGTATGGGGGCTTATCATGGCAAGTATAGCTTCAACACTTTTACCAGGCCAAAATCTATACTGAAAAGCAGTAGCTGGCCTGACTTGAAAATGAAATATCCACCGTACAAAGGGAAACTGAAGTTCTTTAAGTGGCTGCTGAAGTGATATAGGTATTATTATTTTTGTACGCTGCTGCCAATCATCATAGATTTTTCGTAGCCCTTGAATATTTGTTTCACATCGAAATAAAGTCCTTTAATGTTTTCAGGGTTTTCTTTAAGGCTTAAGAAATCGCACTGGGAAGTGGTAAGCTCCTGTGTGCCGCCAAATTCATAGCCCAGCATATTGATAAGTGAATACTCATCAGATATCTGCAGCACATGCAGCGCAGTAGCTTCAGACTGGCCATCGCCGCTGGATAGTATGGCATAGGCTATCTTGCGCACCTTGTCCAGATATATATTCGCCATTGCACTATCTCCTAACTTTTTGTAAGCCATAAAGGCAATATTCAATTTTTTAAGCTCAAAAGGTCTTTGACTAAGATATTGCTTGTCCAGTGCTAATACAGCCGTCCAGTCTTTCTTAGTCATATTGTCTTTAGAGAGCAATGCTTTAAGGCTATCATCTGTCGTCTGGTCGTTGAATTGATTTTCATATTTCTTATCGAAAAAGAAACCATAGTACAGCATACGGTATTCGCGCAGTGAAAGTGTGGTATCGTTGCGCTCATATTTGGCCAGAAGATGGGGATAAAAGAAAAGGGAATTGGGGTCTTGAACTAATTCCTTAATGGAACTGTAGTCGGGAACCAGGGCTTCCCGTTCTTGTGCATATGATGCAACTGAAAGACCTACAACCAATAAAAAAACAATACAGCGTTTCATGTTCACAATATTTTCCTGCCTGTTAACAAATTTTTCCAGCCTCAAGCTTTAGTATAACATATACAAATAACTGTGCCATTGGTTAGGTATATATAAAACGGGTAAACCACTTACATATTATAATAATTTATGGTGTTAACATTAACTTAACCTTGCGGTAACATAGCAGTAATTTCCAAAGAGTTCTTTTGCACTCAAATTAAATCACACACAAATGAGAAATATTGTTACCAAGTTAAGTATGTCAGCTGCTTGTCTTATGCTATTAGCCGGTACAGCTAAGGCACAGGAAAAGGATACAACTGAATTTAAACCTCATGGTAAACTTTGGGGTTATGCCTTTGG
>JAFDXS010000128.1 GCA_018267795.1 Bacteroidota bacterium
ACCACCGACAGATTTTCAACCAGGAATACACCACAGATGATGGGTATGAGCAATTCTTTTCTTACGATAATAGCCAGCGAAGCAATAATACCACCAAGCGCCAGGCTACCGGTATCACCCATGAAAACCTGTGCCGGATAAGCATTGTACCACAAGAAGCCGACACATGCTCCGATAAATGCTCCGATGAATATGGAGAGTTCACCAAGATTAGGTATATTCATAATACCCAGGTAGTCAGCAAAAATGTAATTACCGGATACATACGCAAACACACCAAGACAAACACCTGCTATTGCGGAAACACCTGTTGCCAGACCATCTACGCCATCGGTTATATTGGCGCCATTGGATACAGCTGTGATAATAAAAGTGACAAACAGTATATATATAAGCGGCGTAACAAAAGGTGCAGCTTTATCACCAAATACTTCGCCTATAGCACCCCAGCTCAATTCGTGGCTTTTAATAAATGGAATAGTTGTCGTTGTGCTTTTTACCCTTACATAAGTATGTTCTTCACAATTTTCATCTTTTCTTGAAAATTTGCCTGACATTACTTTCTCTGTAACATTAAATACCGGAGTACTGCCACCTGTTACTTCTCTTGTCACCACCACATTCTGATTATAATACATGGTTAAGCCCACTATAATACCCAGGCCTATCTGACCCATTATCTTGAAACGACCTGCAAGGCCTTCTTTATTCTTCTTAAATACTTTTATATAGTCATCGAGAAAACCTACAAGACCCAACCACACTGTGGACACCAGCATGAGTATGATATACACATTTTCGATGCGTGCAAAAAGCAATGTAGGTATCAATATCGCAGCTATTATAATGAGGCCGCCCATAGTAGGGGTACCTTTCTTTTGGTTTTCGCCCTCAAGGCCCAGGTCGCGTATTGTTTCGCCGATCTGCTTGCGTTGCAGGAAGCGGATGAGACGCTTGCCAAACAGCATAGAAATGACGAGTGACAAAATGATAGCCATAGCCGCACGGAAGGTGATATAATTGAACACCCCTGCACCGAATAACCTGAAATGGTCGCGTAGATATGTAAACAGGTAGTACAGCATTATTAGCTATTCGTTATTTATTTAAAAGTTTAAACGCTTCTGTTAACACCACTCTATCATCGAAAGGATATTTGACGCCCTTTATTTCCTGGTACGTTTCGTGTCCTTTGCCTGCCACTAATATTATATCTTCAGGCTGCGCCAAAGCACAGGCTGTTTTTATTGCTTCTTTACGATCCGCTATACGCAATGCCTTTCTTTTCTGCGGCATGGTAAGACCTGATTCCATCTCATTTAATATCGCTTCGGGATCTTCGCTGCGGGGATTGTCAGCAGTGAAGATTGCTTTGTCACTATGCTCGCAAGCCACCTCAGCCATTATCGGGCGTTTGGTTTTATCGCGGTCACCGCCGCAGCCTACTACAGTTATTATTTGCTGACCCGGCGTGCGCAGTTGATTAATTGTTGCCAATACATTTATTAATGCATCAGGCGTGTGCGCGTAATCAATTATACCAAGCACCTTATCATTAGGCGACATATATGTTTCGAAGCGACCTGGTGCGCCATGCAAATCACTCAGCACAGCCAGCACTTCCATTTTATCTTTGCCCAACAATGTTGCTGCACCATACACCGCCAATAGATTGTAGGCATTGAATGTGCCTATCATCCTGAAATGTGCTTCCTGTCCGTCTATTGACATCACTAAACCTGTAAGGTTATTTTCAAGCACCTTACCTTTTACCGTAGCTGGCACACGCAAACTATAGGTACATTTTTCTGCTTTAGTATTTTGCAGCATTACAAGACCGCGCTTATCATCTGCATTAGTTAGCGCAAATGCATTTGCAGGCAGGCCATCGAAGAAACTTTTCTTTACGCGGATATATTCATCAAACGTCTTATGATAATCCAGATGGTCATGTGTAATATTAGTAAATACGCCACCAGCAAACCGAATACCTTCTATACGTCTTTGGTGAATAGCATGAGAGCTGACTTCCATAAAAACATATTCACAATCTGCATCGGCCATTCTTGCCAACAGTGCGTGTATAGATACCGCATCAGGCGTAGTATGCGTTGCTGTTTCTACTTTATCGTGTATATGATTTTGCACGGTAGATATCAAACCGCATTTATAGCCCAGCGCTTCGAATAGCTTGTACAATAATGTAGCGGTAGTTGTCTTGCCATTTGTACCTGTTATACCTACTACTTTCAGCTTAGCCGATGGAGCATCATAAAACGCATCAGCCATTTGCCCTACTGCAGCTGCGCTATCCTTTACTTTCACATAAACAACTCCTTCCATCAAACTCTTTGGCAACACCTCACATATTATGATAGAAGCCCCTTGTTCAATTGCTTTGGCTATATATTCATGACCATCTACCTGTGTTCCTTTTACCGCAATAAAAACAGTGTCCGCCTTCGCTCTACGCGAATCGATGCTGAGTTCAGCCACCTGCACAGCAGTATTACCTACTGTTTGCAGTACCTGTACTTCTTTCAATATGTCATTTAAAAATGGCATCGCTTTATCTAACTTAATTGCAGTGTTATATTTTGTCCTTTTGCCAGTTTTGTTCCTGCCGGCACAGATTGCGCCTGCACCCTGCCTCTTCCCTGTATCTGTACCTGTACGCCCTGGCTTTCCAGCAAATACACGGCATCTTTCAATCCCATCCCCTTCAGGTCAGGCATTATATTCTGAAACACCTTTCCTTCTTTTATTGTCATCCTGCTGCTGGAATCGTCCTGCAACACGGCCATCTCATTTGCCACATGCACTTCGCTATTGGCTTTTTTACCTATGGCATTCAACAGTATCTCATAATTTTTTGCAGGTGCTTTTTGTGCCATTACGTAATGATGTCCTACCCTTGCCAGACTATCCAGCGGACCAGCCCATGAACCAAGGTTATTTGCAAACACCTTATCTGCAATCATTCTAAATACCGGCGCTGCTATAGTACCACCATAATAAGCGTTGGAATGCGGCTTAGTACGTATAACTACTGCTATAGTATATTTCGGGCTTTCAGCCGGGAAAAATCCAACAAAGGAACCTTGATATACACCATCAGCATATTTTATTCCTTTATCAGCCACCTGCGCAGTACCTGTTTTACCGGCAATAGTATAATAGGGTGATTGTATGTTTTTAGCAGTACCCTCCGTTACAACAGCACGCATACACTCCTGGAGCTGTGCTATTGTACTGGAGTCACCTACCTTATCTACCACTACCTTTGGCTCTATTTCTTTTACATCTTTTCCATATTCACGCACAGCGCTTATCAGATATGGGCGCATCATTTTGCCACCATTTGCTACTGCATTGTACAGCATGCAGGTATGCATAGGCGATACCAGCACTTCATACCCTGTAGCCATCCACGGCAATGTGGTTGCGCTCCAGCTTTTGCTTTCAGGCGATTTCACCAAAGGTCTGCGTTCACCTGCGAGATCTATATTGGTGCGCACATTCAGATGAAAATCGCGAAGATGTTGTATAAACTTTTCAGGCTGCTTGTAATAATATGTATACCCAAGTTTAGCCATCGCAGCGTTGGATGAATGTGCGAACGCTTCCTTAATAGGAATAACACCAAGACCAAGATGCGAGTCGCGCATAGTGCGATTACCGAAACGAATAGCACCGCCCTCGGCGTTTACCATGTCGTGGATGTTTATATACTTATCATTCAACAGAGACAAAAGTGTTGCCAGCTTGAAAGTTGAGCCCGGCTCTGTAGGCAGCAATGCATAATTAAAATCTTCCCAATAGCTGCCATCCTTTTGACGACCGAGGTTTACCAGGGCGCGTATCTTACCTGTCTTCACTTCCATTACTATACAGGTGCCGTACAGACATTCATATTGTTGCAGCACGCTCATCATAGCGTGTTCCGCTACATTCTGTATGCCTATATCCAGCGTTGTTACAATATCCCGGCCGTTTTGTGGTTCTATTTCAGAGCCCTCAACAGGCACCCATACACCGCCGGTTTCTTTTTGCACTATGCAACTTCCGCTTTCACCTGTCAGCACACTATCGTAAGTAGCTTCGAGGCCTATCGTCTGACTATTCTCACGATAAAGACCTATAGTACGGTAAGCCAGCATACCGTAAGGGTTTATGCGCTTTATCTTAGGATCTTCTATAAAACCGCCATAAGCTTTGCCTTTTCTGAAAATAGGAAAGGACCTTAATTGCTGGTACTTATAATAATCTATATTTCTACAAAGCGTATAATATCTATCCTGGTCTTTATATGCGGTTTCCAGGTCTTGCTTATATCGTGCAGCAGGTGCATCCTTAAATAAAGAGGCCAGGCAGGTAGCCAATGAATCTACCCCGCTATTAAACAACTTCGGACTGATAACTGAGAAATCTATATGAACATCAAACTGGGGAATAGAAGAACACAACAACGTGCCATCTTCGGTATATATATTACCTCGTTCGGCATCAATGGTGGTAGTATCCGTATGCATTTCAAGCGACAGCTTCCTTAACTCAGGGCCATCTTTTACCTGTATTCGGGCAGCTTTAATAATAATAGCCACGCCCAGCAAACAAATACATGTGAATGCTACATAAACACGAAACCGTATGTCTTTTTTAATATTCAATTCCTATTGTTTGGAGATACTATCCGCTTTTATCTTATACGCCGGTAACATCAATGGTTTCAATCCCAGGTTCGCAGCATTTATTATCACCTCGCTTTCCATTTTGGTGTATAATAATTGCGACTTGATATCCATATATCTCCAGCGTAATTCTTTCAGTTCTTTCTTTTCAGCGTTTATCTCCCTTTGCATCTCTACCGCACGATGATTGTTGCTGATATACAGCACACACAACAGTGCCACAAATGCCAGGTAAGGAATATTAGTAACGATTGCTTTGTAAGACAACTTATCCACCAGCGCTTTCCAGTCGCTTTTCACTTGCTGGGCAGGCGTTAATTGTCCCTGCTCCTGCACTTTATCTATCTTTTTCTTACTCATGCTACCTTCTCTGCTATACGTAGGCGCGCACTTCTGGCACGCGTATTATTTTTTATTTCTTTTTCCGTTGGGTCTATTGGCTTTGCCGTTACCTGCTTCAGCATTGGCTTCACCGGTTCCGTGTAAACGTCCGCCTCATCCCAGGTTCCTCTTTTTATATACTGCTTTACAATCCTGTCTTCCAGCGAGTGAAACGTAATAACACAGAGCCTGCCACCTGTCTTCAATACCGCTGCCGCGTCCTGCAGCATATCCTTCAGCGCACCCATCTCATCATTCACCTCTATACGTAATGCCTGGAACACCTGCGCCAGGTAACGCATCGGATTACCTCTCATCACCGGCCCCATCACTGCTTTCAAAGTTTCTATACTGTTCAACGCTACTTTCCCACGTTGCGAAACGATCTGTTTTGCCAGCTGCTTTGCATTTCTCACTTCGCCATATTGCTCAAACAACTTTTGCAGTTGCGCTTCACTGTATGTCTTTAGCACAGCTTCTGCCGTCAATGGTTGCCTTTTATCCATTCTCATGTCTAACGGACCATCGAAACGTATAGAAAACCCCCGCTCTGCCGTATCAAATTGAAAAGAACTTACTCCAAGATCAGCCAGCACACCATCTACCTCTTTCACACCATGCAGCCTTAAAAAGCGGCGCAAATGCCTGAAGTTTTCCGTCACCGGCACCAACCTGCTGTCATCCGGCTTGTTTTTCCATGCGTCAGCATCCTGATCGAAGGCGAACAATTTCCCGTTTGGGCCCAGCTTTTCAAGAATAGCCCTACTATGTCCACCACCACCGAATGTGGCATCCACATAAACACCGTCTTCCTTTATGGCCAAACCTTCAACAGATTCATTTAAAAGAACTGATGTGTGGTAAAAAGTGGGAGCACCCATTTTAAATATTTTCAAAAGGGTTAATAAAATCTCCACCCGCTACCTCAGCAGCCAGGTCGCTAAAGCTCGTAGCATGCTGATTAATATAATTGTAGTATGTATCTTTATCCCATAACTCCACTTTGCTGCCCTGCGCAGAAAATACCATATCTTTTTTAATACCGGCAAACTCCTGTAGCGGCTTTGGCAGCAATATGCGGCCTGCGCTATCTACATCCACCATAGTGGCACCATTAAGGAATAAACGCTTGAATTCGCGCACTTTAGGATTGAAATCGTTTAAACGATTCATTTTTTCCGCTAATACATTCCAGCTATCAAGTGGGTATAGCGTGAGGCAATGCTCAAAACCCCTGTTCACGACAAAGCGCTCGGCAGCACCTTCAGGTAGCTGCTTACGGAAACCGGAAGGCAGCAGAAAACGCCCTTTGGCGTCAATTGCTACTTCGTATTCTCCGAGAAGGCTTGTCATTATTGAGTTTTTACATTTCTTACCACAAAGTAACACATTTACCCACAATTTAACACCAAAATGAAAATACATATTTTTCCACAACAATATGTACATCTAAAACCCTTTACAGTATTGGCTTTAGAGGCATTTTACACTATCACTTAAACACACGACTGTTAATAACCGAAAGTAAAATGTGGATAACCGCATAAAAGACTGATTGATAACATGTTATTTACTTTAACACAGTTTTATTATATGAATTAGGCAATAAACTATAGATTTTATATTTTTGCTGCCCAACATATGCGTCTTCGTTTCAGCCATTTACTTATCCTTTGCCTATGTACGCTCCTGGCCAGCTGCGATGGGTATCAAAAAGTCCTAAAAAGCAGTGATGTTAATTACAAGCTCACTAAGGCAAACG
>JAFDXS010000129.1 GCA_018267795.1 Bacteroidota bacterium
ATACGCTTTCAGCAGATAGCAATGTAACCGGTTATCACGGCAATTCAGATTGTTGGGTGGTAAAGTTGCATGATACCACTATCGTTCGTGTTAGCGTTCCTGGCATTACATCAAGCCAGGCAGCAATAAAAGTATATCCTACTCAAAGCAACGGCACAGTATATATAGATCTGCCCGCAGGCTACGAAGCTGCTGCGCTTAGGTTATATAATCTCTCAGGTCAATTAGTTTCATTCACAGAAGACAAAACATCGTTGAAAAGAACGGTTCATTTTGAGGATGTACCTCCGGGTATGTACATTCTGCAACTTATAAACAACAATACTATCAACACATTCAAGATACTATATCAGCCATAAAAAAATACCCGGCTGCATCAGCCGGGTATCAGTGTATATAAACCCTTTCTTATTATTTCAGTACCTCGCGGGAGATAACAAGCTTTTGTATTTCACTTGTGCCTTCACCTATTGTGCATAGCTTGCTGTCACGGTAGAACTTCTCAACAGGGAAGTCCTTAGTGTAGCCATAGCCGCCAAATATCTGCACAGCATCAGTAGCTATCTGTACGGATATTTCAGAAGCATAGTACTTAGCCATTGCAGATTCCTTGGTCATCTTTTCACCACGGTTCTTCTTGTCGGCAGCCTGGTATATTAGCAGTTCAGCAGCTTCTATTTTCATAGCCATATCAGCTAGCTTAAAGGCTATAGCCTGGAAGTTAGCAATCGGCTGGTCAAACTGCTGGCGTTCCTTGGCATATTTCAGCGAAGCGTCATAAGCACCTTTGGCAATGCCCAATGCAAGTGCAGCTATCGAGATACGGCCGCCATCCAGCACCTTCATCGCCTGGTGAAAGCCGTCTCCAACTTCGCCCATGCGTTGAGCGTCAGAAATACGGCAATTATCAAATACCAGTTCTGCGGTTTCAGAGGCGCGCATGCCCAGCTTGTTCTCCTTCTTTCCGGCAGCAAAGCCAGGTGTTCCGCGCTCTACTATAAAGGCAGTTGCATTGTTCTTGCTGCGTGGTTCGCCGGTACGGGCCAGCACTACAGCTACATTGCCGCTTATACCATGTGTTATCCAGTTCTTGGTGCCATTCAGCACCCAATGGTCGCCATCCTTGATAGCAGTGCAGCGCATGTTGCCGGCATCACTTCCGGTATTGGCTTCAGTCAGCCCCCATGCACCTATCCATTCGCCGGTAGCCAGCTTAGGCAGGTACTTCTTCTTCTGCTCTTCGTTGCCGAAGTACAGTATATGGCCAGTGCAGAGTGAGTTATGAGCAGCTACTGAAAGACCTATAGAACCGCAAACCTTGGCTATTTCACTTATTACAGTCACATATTCAAAATAACCCAATCCCGAACCACCATATTCAGCAGGTACCAGTACACCCATCAACCCAAGCTCACCCATCTTATGAAACACCTCTGCAGGAAATTTCTGGCTTTCATCCCACTCCATCATCTGCGGGCGTATATGCTTGTTAGCAAAATCCCGTATCATCTCAGCAATGTGTACCTGGGTATCTGTATAATTAAAATCCATAAATCGTTTTGAAATCAGCCGCAATTTTACGACAAATTTGCCATTCTTTCATTAGAAAAGACATTGAGCAGGAACAGGATAGGCCGAATCAGTCCTTTATCCTTATGTATGGCTCCAGGCGCTCATACTCTTCAGGTGTGAGGGTATACACCTTCTTCAGTTCCTCTTTTCGCCGGAATATCTTGCCCTTATTGCGCCAGTGCAGCAGTATGGCAGTGGTCTTCTCCCGCAGCCCCAGTCTTCTAAACCCTGCGCTATCCAGCGTATTAGGATCGAAAGGGAACAATGTACTCTTCACTTCATCTGCTTGAAATTTGTGAACAGCCTTATTGTCTTCCTTATAGGCATCAGGCTTCGCAGCTATTGCCGCAGATCTCTCGCTGGTTTTAGTGCTGTCACTTTTATAGTAGTTCTTTGAAATATTGGTTTGTTCCTCGCTTTTATAAGCGTTCCATGCCGCTACCAGCTTCTGCTGTTGTAGTGCATTAGTCTCAGGCTTCACCCACAGGTGCATAGTAGCCCTCACTGCTATCAGCACAAGCAGTATAGCCAACAGGGCCACAAGTCCCATTCGCTCAGTGCGGGTAAAAGATGTGTAGGATTTGAAAAACTCTTTCATAGTATAGGGCTGTAAAATAAAAAAAGCTACTCTATTAAAGTAGCTTTTGTATAGTTGAAATGTATGCTCTTACTAAAATTCCGCATTCTTCGGCGTACGCGGGAAAGGTATTACATCGCGTATATTGCCCATCCCTGTTACAAACTGCACTATACGCTCAAAACCAAGGCCAAAGCCGGCATGTGGTACCGTCCCGAAGCGTCGGGTATCCAGGTACCACTCCATTTCTTCGGCAGGTATGTGCATCTCTTCCATGCGCTGCATCAGTTTATCAAGGCGTTCTTCGCGCTGTGAGCCGCCTACTATTTCACCTATGCCCGGTGCCAGTATATCCATAGCCGCCACAGTTTTGCCATCCTCGTTCTGGCGCATATAGAAGGCCTTAATATCCTTGGGGTAATCTGTTACTATCACCGGCTTTTTAAAGTGCTTTTCCACCAGGTAGCGCTCATGCTCACTCTGCAGATCTATGCCCCATTTCACCTCATATTGGAATTTCTTCTTCTTATATGCCGGCGAATTGATGAGTATCTCTACACCCTCTGTGTAAGTAATGCGTTCAAACTTATTATCCAGTACAAACTGCAGCTTTTCTATCAGTCCCATTTCGCTGCGCTCCTGCTGCGGCTTTTGCTTTTCTTCATCTACCAGCCTTTGGGCCAGGAACTCCAGGTCTTCGCGATTATGCTCCAGCGCGTACCTTATAATATATTGTATAAAGCGCTCGGCCAGGTCCATGTTGTCTGTCAGGTCATTGAATGCAACTTCAGGCTCTATCATCCAGAACTCAGCCAGGTGGCGGGTAGTATTAGAGTTTTCAGCTCGGAAGGTTGGTCCAAAGGTATATACTTCGCCAAATGCCATAGCGCCAAGCTCGGCTTCCAGTTGCCCACTCACGGTCAGGTTAGTCGCCTTGCCAAAGAAGTCTTCCTTGAAGTCTATTTTACCATCTTCCATACGCGGAGGATTATCAAATGGCAGAGTAGTTACTCTAAACATTTCACCGGCACCTTCAGCATCCGAGGCTGTCACAATAGGGGTGTGCAGATACACGAATCCATTATCGTTATAGAACTTGTGTATAGCATACGCCAGGGTATGGCGCACACGAAACACAGCACCAAAAGTATTGGTACGGAAGCGCAGATGGGCTATTTCACGCAGGTATTCAAGGCTGGGCTTGTTTTTTAGCTGCAGCGGGTATTTTTCAGGGTCGCATGCACCTAATAGCTCTACTTTTTCAGCCTTTACTTCCACCTTTTGGCCCTTGCCCTGCGATGCCACCACAGTACCTTCCACACTTAGCGAGGCTCCTGGGGTTATAGCACGCAGCAGCTCTTCGTTTGTATTAAGATCTATTACTACTTGCAGATTATTCATGCAAGAGCCATCATTCAGTGCTATAAATTGGTTGTTGCGAAATGAGCGTACCCATCCTTTCACAGTTACCTTATAGTCTGTAGCCTCTTGCTGCAGTATGTCTTTGATCTTTGTGCGTGCCATAAAATTTGTTTGTCAATAAACGGTTTTAGTGTTAAGATTTGAATTTAGCAATATAGTCATTTATACTATGCTGCAATATCTTCTTTGCAAGCCTCGCTCCTTGAAACTCTTCTATTTTCACCACTTTATTTTCCAGCTTTTTATACTCTTCAAAAAAGTGCCTCAATTCATCGATGAAGTGTGTAGACAATTCGCTTATATCATTTACGTGTGCTACGCTCATATCATTAGCGCACACAGCTATCAGCTTGTCATCTGCCTCGCCCTGGTCCAGCATGCGCATCACGCCTATTATCTTGGCCTCCACAAGGCATAGCGGCTGCATATCTATTTGAGATAATACCAATATATCCAGCGGGTCATTGTCATCACAGTAAGTTTGTGGCACAAAGCCATAGTTGGCAGGGTAGTACACTGATGAATACAATACACGGTCCAGCTTCAGCATGCCGGTTTCTTTATCCAGCTCGTATTTAGCGCGCGAATTTTTGGGTATTTCTATAATGGCATTAACAACATCAGGAACATTTTTTCCATAACTTACCTCGTGCCAGGGGTTGAAACTCATAATCTCGTCTTTAAATTTGGCTGCAAAGGTAAATGTTAAAATTGCTCAAACCCATTTGTCATCTTTTTTAAAAAACAATAATTTCGAAACTAATGCGTTAACGGATATAATAATTGCAATCTCGTAATACTCAAAACCTTGTCAATTCAGGGCTTTGTCACAAAAATTACATTTGTGATATTTTTTTAGGGAGCAAATTGTTTTTTTCATGTGTAAACATATCTTTGCAAGCACACTATTTTAATAATAGCATTAATTTTAATATCTAATCCAAAAACATAAAAACAAAAAATCAGAATTTATGGCAGAAGTAAAAACAGCCGCAGCAAGGCCTTCTACTCCTCAGGGAAGTGCAGGTAAACCAAAGAATGCAAACAATTTTGTTACAAACTTTTTGGTGGTTTTAGCATGTATTGCGGTTGGTTGGCTCGTTTGGAAATTTGTATTAGGAAGTCCAAACAATTTCCAGGACGGTGAAACTAGGGAAAAAGCAAAAAATGGTTTAGGTACAATGTATCAGGGTGGTTTTGTGGTGCCTATTTTGATGGCTACCTTATTAACACTCTTATGCTTTATCATTGAGCGCGCTTTGACAGTCTTCAAAGCAAAAGGTAAAGTAGCTTCTGGCGAATTTGTTCGTAAAGTACAATATCATCTTGCAAACAAAAATATAGATGCAGCACTTGCTGAATGCGATAAGCAAAGCGGTTCTGTTGGTAATGTAATGCGTGCAGGCCTTGTTAAATACCGCGAAATGGTAAGCAACAATGAACTGGACACTGAACAGAAAGTACTGAGCATTCAGAAAGAAATAGAAGAAGCAACGGCTCTTGAATTACCAATGCTGGAAAAGAACCTGGTGTTCTTATCTACTATCGCTTCTTGCGCTACCCTGTTGGGGCTGTTTGGTACGGTAATGGGTATGATCCGTTCATTCGCGGCTATGGCACAAGCTGGCGCTCCGGATGCAACTGCCCTTGCAGGTGGTATCTCTGAAGCGCTTATCAACACTGCGCTTGGTATCAGTACTTCATTCATAGCTATCATAGGTTATAACTTCTTTACAACTATTATTGACGGCATCACTTTCGGTATCGACGAAAGCGGCTTTACTTTAACTCAGAGCTTCGCAGCTAACTACAAATAATAGATAGATATCGGAATTGTGAAAGTGATTTGTGGAATTTGAGTGATATTGAATCTTATTAGTTAAACGGTTGAAGAAAAGATAAAACAATGCCTAAAGTAAAACTGCCACGGAAAAGCACCAACATCGACATGACAGCGATGTGTGACGTTGCTTTCCTGTTGTTGACATTCTTCATGTTGGCTACAAAGTTTAAACCTGAAGAGCCGGTAGTGGTTAAAACTCCCGCCTCTATATCAGAGATACCTTTGCCGGATGTAGATATCATGTTGCTTACTGTTGATCCTAAAGGACGTGTGTTCTTCTCTATTGATAACAAGGGTATGCGTAAATCGCTTATCAGTGATATCAATGATGAACGCAAACTGGGTTTAACTAACGATGAGAAAAATGCTTTTGCTATTGGTCCTTCTATAGGTGTACCATTTAGCCAATTGAAAAGTTTCTTAGCTGCAGACCCTTTGACTCAGAAGCAAATGGTAACAAACGCTCCGGGTATACCAACTGATACGTCAGTAACTGACCCGAATAATGAGCTTGCCGCATGGATACAAAATGCAAGAACTTCAAATCCCAAGCTGCGTATTTGTATAAAAGCAGATGGAGAAGCGTCTTATCCAAGTGTGCAAAAAATAATAAAGACACTGGAAGGTTGGAAGATCTTCAAGTTCAATCTGATTACAAACCTGAAAGCAGTGCCTACTGGTACAGCAGCATATACGTTGCAACAGCAATCAGGTAAAGCGAAATAAAATTATTTAACAATAAAAAAAGTTTAATTCCATGGCTGAATTAGATACCTCGAGTGGCGGGGGGCATAAAAAGGGCCCCGGGGTCAAAAAAGGTAAGAAGCTTTCGACGAGAATAGACCTCACGCCAATGGTGGACTTAGGATTTTTGTTGATTACATTCTTTATGTACACAACAACTTTGGCAAAGCCTAAGACAATGCAGATAAACATGCCTTATAAGGATCCTAACATATTGGATTCTACTAAGGTGAAAAACAGTACCGCTTTAACTATTCTTTTAAGCAAAAATCACCGCATATATTACTATGAAGGTATAGGCGATGATCCAACAAATCCGCCTAAAGTAGAGGTTACAGGTTTTAAAGCAAAAGGTGGCATCAGGGATGAGATTATCTCTAAAATAAAAGCAGTAAATACATTGAAACAACAAGGTGTATTGACAGCCAAAGATGAAACCACAGTTCTTATAAAACCGGATTCTACAAGTACCTATTCGGACCTTGTAAACATACTGGATGAAATGAACATCAATGACGTAAAAACTTACGCTATTGTGGATATTTCTCCTGTTGATCAGGGCTTCATACAGGCTACTGAGCAGGCCTCTGGTCTTGTAAAGTAAAATCGCATTATGGAATTTTAACCTTGGTGCGTCTTAATTATTAAAGGCATTATTCAAAATGGATATT
>JAFDXS010000012.1 GCA_018267795.1 Bacteroidota bacterium
TTTTTTTTCCGGCGGCTTTCTTTTGTTACTTTTCTTTTCCGCAAAAGAAAAGTAAAGAACGCTGCGCACACACCAAACACTTTCAAAATTTCCTCAGGTTACACCTCTATATATACTACACACACCATCAATCACTTAACCCCGAAAAAAGTTTTATGGTACCGCACTAATTGCGGTACCATACCGCACTAACTGCGGTACCATAGATTTCCAATTTGCCCAAAACAAATACGCGCAGGAACTTTACACCAAACCATTTTTTTAAATTTTGACTTTTGGCTTTTTAATTTGAAACATGCTCCAGAAACCCGATCAGCTCCGCCAGGCACACGACCTCTACTTCCAGACAGACATGTCCCAATCTCAAATCGCAGAGCTCCTAAATGTAAACCGAAAAACACTCTATCTCTGGATGAAAGAAGGCAACTGGCAGCAGGTAAAGCGCTCTGCCCGTCACACTCCTTCTATATTGGCCGAGCAGTATTACCGTCAGCTCGCAGCAATTAATGATAAAATAGAGGCCCGCGAAGACCAGCCATATCCCACAAGAGAAGAAGCAGAGATTATCCGCAAGCTCACACTTACTATCGGTCGTATCAAAACAGGGCAAACCGTATCCGAGCATATCGAAACAATGACCCGGTTCATGGAGCAGCTAAAGACAGAAGCCCCGTCACTGGTTAAAGAAATACTGCCCTATACCGATAGCTTTATTAAAAAAGCTAAACAACCCTCCACCCAGCAGGAAGTACTCGCAGAGCTAATGGAAGAAAGACAGGAAGAACTTGCAATGCAGGAACAAAATGCAAACATTGACATCCCAGCCCCCCGCCAGCTCTTCCAAAACGAGATCAACCTGCCCGAGCTCAAAACAATGGCTGAAAAAGATGACAATACACAACTACAGGCAGAGCTTAATACTATGGAAGCACAAAACGGATCAGAAATAGTGCAGCCGGACATGGGGCACGAATGGGGCATTAATCCTCGTGTCGATGATCCTGAAAGCCTTGCTGCAAAATACTTGGAAGAAAAATACGCCATATCGCACGATCCCTATGTTTCCCGTTATCGGGGCATTACTATCATCAGGGCAGGCAGCCCTTTATGGGGCAGAGATAAGCCGCTTTGGTGGTAACAAAATATATCTACCTCCCTGCAAGTTTAGTTTCGTTTATCTTTATGGGTAATTAAATATTAAAAAGTAACATTTTGGATTTTCACGAATTTGGTTTTGATGATAGCTTGATGGATGGTATTGATGCGATGGGTTATGAAACAGCTACGCCTGTGCAGGAGCAGGTGATACCGCTATTGCTGCAGGGCCGCGATATTATAGCCTTTGCACAAACAGGTACAGGCAAAACGGCAAGCTTCCTCCTGCCCATTATAGAAAAGCTGATAACTGAGCCGCACGATAAGCATAAGATAAATGCGATGGTTATAGTGCCCACCCGCGAGCTGGCAATACAAATATCGCAGGTGCTGGAGGGTATCTCTTACTTTACGCCCGTTAGTAGCATTGCAGTATATGGCGGTGGCGACGGCAACTTATTCAATGCAGAGAAGAAAGCCCTGACAAGCGGGGTGGATATAGTGATATGCACCCCCGGCCGAATGATAAGCCACCTGAAGATGGGTTATGTGAAGCTGGACAAGCTGCGTTACCTGGTGCTTGATGAGGCCGATCGCATGTTGGACATGGGTTTTTATGACGACATCATGGGTATGGTAGCCCATATGCCTGCCGGCAGACAGAATCTGATGTTCTCTGCTACTATGCCCCCGCAGATAAGGAAGCTGGCAAATACAATATTGAAGAACCCTGCCGAGGTGACTATTGCTATCTCCAAGCCACCTGAACAAATAGTGCAGGCAGCCTATATCGTTTATGATGCACAGAAAATACCATTGGTAAAATATGTACTGGGGCAGAAACAGTTTGATAGTGTGCTGATATTTTGCAGCAGTAAGCAAAATGTGAAGCAACTTACAGAGGAGTTGAAAAGGGCGAAGTTTGCAGTGGAGCAAATACACAGCGACCTGGAGCAGAGCAAGCGCGAGCAGGCATTGATAGACTTTAAGAACAAGCGACTGAAAATACTGGTAGCTACAGATATACTAAGCCGTGGTATTGATATAGAAGATATAGACCTGGTGATAAACTATGATGTGCCTAATGATGGTGAAGACTATGTGCATCGCATAGGCCGAACGGCAAGGGCTGCTACCGAGGGTACAGCCTATACCTTTATAGCAGATAAGGAGCAAGGCAAATTTCAGCGCATAGAGAAACTCCTGGGACACCCTGTAAATAAACTTCCTGTGCCTGAAGAATTTGGCCCCGCACCTGAACTATGGACGCCATCAGACAAAAGGCCTAAGAAGAAAAAATATCAGAAGTTCAAACGTAAGCCGAACAATCCCCAATCATAGATGAATATCAACCGAAGCTTTGCTTTTGAAATATATCCTATGCACGTGGGCATGATAAGAAAACAATCCTAAGCGCTTAGTGATTTGTAGTATCGTTCTATCACCCTGCCTATAAAAGGTATAAGCTTATGCACGGGCTTTTCATCATGAGACGACCATGTGTAGCGTTGCAGTTCCAGGTCCACTTCAGCCTTCACTAAAAATGAGTTACCGTCTTCCAGGTGCACTTCAAACATACTATTATCCTTAAGACTATCGCCTATGCCTATCGCTTCACCTTTAAAATTTCCTTCTTCAAGCCTTACCCTGAAGGGTATACGCGCTGTGTTCAATCCTGACATTTCTAAATTGTTTTTTGTTTTGTATCGAAGGTATTTACAAAACCATGCCAGCTCTGGAAAGCCCACCAATCAGGGCTTCCGGGGCACATAGGCTACTTTGATGATCGTATCCGAATACTCCGATCTGCGGTAGATAAAAAGCGGCGTGTTAGTTTTTTGTGAATGCTTAAGTAGGTGAATATAAGACCGGTATTGCGGGGAATGAACAAGTAGTTTATAGAACCGTTGCGATTGATAGAAGCTGATAATCGCATACTGTTTACTCTGGGTAGTATTGATATGAGCTACGGTAAGGCTATAACGAACGGTTGATGATTGTTGTTTCTTTTGTGCAAAGACAGCGCAAAAAGATAAAACAAAAAACAGCAAAAAGCCCGACCGTATAATACTCGTGGCCGGGCTGTAGTATGAATGTGTGCGGACTAAGGACATGTTTTTAAAGAACTGTAGCTTACGAGTGTACCATTCGTTAAGGAGTAATCGGGGTCTGTGTCGTAGCCGCCGCTGCCGCTAGGCCAGTAGGCGGTCACAGGCTGAATGCTGTAAGAGCTTACGCCTGCACCCGCGAAGCAGCCTGTATTGCTCTGTGCACCGAGCCAGGTACTCATAGGCACAGGGCCATCAAACATGCCGGGGTCCATAACATAAGATTTAGGCCCCTGCGGCGTATTGATGATGACTAATGGTGCAACATGATACCACCAGTTAACGCAACAGCCACCCCATTTATTGGCACGTACCGAAAGATTGCCGTAGCTAAATAACTTTTTAACGCTGTAATGATATTTGTTCATGATAATCCAGCTCATCTTATGTGCACGGGCATAGCAGCCATCTTCCACATACTGGAAAGAAATGCACTGGTCAATACCCAAAGGCCCGGGCAGGTTGCAGGATTGCTGAGCGAAATACGTAAACATGATCTGTGCCGTAGCAAGGTCCGGTATCACATTAGTAAGGCCCGGCAATGGTGCAGGCATATTAATGGTCTGCGCATTGTCCAGGCTGGCATCCAGGCTGGCGGCATCTATGCTGTGCATAGGCGCGGTAAGCGGCAGTGCGGTACTTACTGTATGGCTGGCCTTTATTTCCTGGGGTGTAGCTATGGCCACTTGTTTTATGGTGCCGGCCCAGGGGTCAGTAGTTACTTTTACTTTCTGGCCTGTGCTATATGCTTTTTGCAACATGGTAAGTATAGCGGCATCAGGGATGGAGAAGATCTCTTCCCTTTCGTAAAACATCACCTGGTTTATGCTGGCATCCTCGGGAGACTGGCGTATGTTAGCTATCGTTACAAGTGCCGTTTCTGTTTGATGGTTGCTTGCAGTCTCTGTAACTGCAGGCATAGTAGCCGGTTTAGACGGGCTGCTTTTTTTACATGCATTGATGATAGTGAGTGTACTTGCTACAGCAAGCACATAAAATACCACAGTCAGTTTTACAGTCCTGCGGAGATGAGGTTTAGGTTGTTTTGCCATAGCAATTCATTAATTGAATATGAAACGATATAATACCAAAATACATACTTTATACAGAAATATCAAGAAAATATTTATAAAATATATACTAATAGTATTAACTTACTCCTACTAACAGACGTCTATAAACAGTAAAGCTTTAAAGAATTTTATGAAAAAAATCCTTTTCCTATCCCTGACCTTATTTAGCAATCAATTGTTATCAGCACAAGTCGTAAATAATACAGTAAATAACATAGCGCACAAAGCTATGCTGGGTAATTTAATGCAGCAGCAAATGCAGATGCATAAGGTGGCCATGAAAACAACAGGCACAACAAAGGAAAGGCTGTTAGCACAAAGCCTGCTGGATAATACAATGCTTCCGCATAGAGTAACTGACTCTATTTATCTTAGTTATAGTGGTAACAGAGGATCGGCTTATGATTTCAATATGATGTTTTATGCCTTTAACTATCCCTATGGCAATACACCAATGTTTAATTACTACGGCTTGTTCACAAAGCCACAAGTGATGTACGATACCATGCTGCGCTGGCTGGTTGCACCTGACACCACATGGTATAATTTCTTTTCAGAGGCGCACGCAACATACGATGGGCTTAACGATATAACTAACTATAAAATAAATTTTACCGACTCGGTTACCTATCAGAACGCTAGTTACCTCAACACTTATAATGCTGCCGGAAATATCGTAAAAGGCTATACATTCTTTTTAGCGTCGGGGATAATGGATAGTGCATATAAACAACTCTATAGCTATAATACTGCTAATAAATTAACAGAGGACAGCATATATGTATATACAGGAACCGGCTGGCGTATGGTGGCAAAGACATACTATACATACAATACTGCAGGCAATCCTGTAACTATAGAAACCTTTGCAGATAGCATGGCTCCCTTACGTGAAAAGATTAAGTACGAAAATACATACGATGCAGGCGGTCATCTTCTTACCGTTCTCACCAGCTATTTCGACGGAACTAATCTCACGCCTTATGTTAAGGACACTTTTGCATATACACCCGGACTGGATTTCAACACATCCTGGAAGGAATACCAATATGATGGCATAAACCATTACTGGGCTCCATACTTTTATGAAGTAAAACACATAAATGCTACTGCTCTGCCTGATACTCTATATATTGAAGGTTTTGATTCACTGGCAAATAGCTGGGTGCCGCAAACAATGCAGGTAGCAAACTATGATACCTTTAAACTGCCAACCAAGCTATATAGCTACCAATATAATGGAACTGGTTACCCCCTATTAGCTTCTACAGTAACTTCATACTATTACCAGAAATATAACGATAACGCCGGGGTGTCAAACACCTTCAATAAGCATGAGGTGATAATATATCCTAATCCTGCAGAAGATAATGTGCATATCAATATTGAAGGTTTGACTGCCAATACAAATATTATTGTCACCCTGTATAATGTGAACGGGCAAATTGTGCGCAGCTTTAACACCATATGGCAAAATAGCGCTCTGCAAATGCCCATTGGAGATCTGAACGCAGGGGTTTATTGGATAAGTGTACAGGACAGAAGCGGAACCGTGCTCAGCAAGCAATCGGTTATAAAACACTAGGAGAACAGCCGTATCACAATAGCTAAAGAGCTAAATATTGTTTAAGTATTTGGAGCAATACTCGTTTAATTGTTAATCAACGTTTATTGCATCAAAGCTTTGCAGGCCGGAGCTTACATGCTGCCTTTCCCCAAATTGAGCATAAATTTTTCAGAGGTTTTATTTTCTATTCTGTGGCAGGCCTGTCTGCTGGCCTAATATCCCTTTAAGTGGCACAGTATTTTTATACTGTAATTATAACAATAGTATAACTATTTAATAGCATCATTATTAAAGGATAAACGATTGTAGCAACTGGATTGCTTAAACAGAAAGTCCTTCATGCGATTGTTGTTATGTGCGATAGTAGGGAAATTTAAAAAGATACCATGTCAGAGTCTTATACAACATCACGAAATAAATTTCTTGAAGAAGTAGGTAACCAGACTTCTTTCATGCTACGCTTTTTCAAAAATATCTTCAGAGGTGGCTTTGATTGGGGTGAACTGGTGCGGCAGTGCTATATAATAGGGTACAAATCAATAGGGCTGGTAGCTATAACCGGAGTGATACTTGGCTTTGTATTGACATTGCAATCATTACCTACTCTAAAAGATTTTGGTGCAGAAAGCTATGTGCCGAGAATGGTAGCAGTATCTGTGGTGCGGGAAATAGGACCGGTAATAATAGCACTGATATGTGCCGGCAAAATAGCATCGAGTATTGGAGCGGAGCTAGGTAGTATGAAGGTGACAGAACAAATTGAAGCTATGGAGGTATCCGGAGCTAATGCTATACAATATCTGGTAGTAACCCGTATTGTAGCCTGCACCGTAATGATACCCCTACTGACGCTGATGGCTGATGCACTGGCACTGGTAGGTGGTTATGTTGGTAATAATATCGGTGGGGACGTAAGTGCAGTGTTGTTTTATAACAAATCCTTTTCGGCCATTGACTTTGTGGACCTGATACCTTCTTTTATCAAGACTATATTTTTTGGGTTCGCAATAGGTTTTGTGGGTTGCTACAAGGGATATAATTCTGACCGTGGTACTGAAAGTGTAGGTGTTGCTGCAAACTCTGCGGTAGTGAGTGCATCGCTATGGATAATAGTAATAGATGCTATAGCGGTACAGCTAACAAGTGTATTGGCTTATAATTAATGAACAGATGGAGACAGGAATAGATACAAAAGCTAAGGAAAAGAAACCAACGCCAAAGGACAAGGAGACCGTAATAGAAATACGACATCTCAAAAAATCATTTGGCAGCAATGAAGTGCTGAAAGATATAAACCTGGATTTATACAAAGGTGAAAACGTGGTAGTACTAGGAAAATCGGGGGAAGGTAAATCTGTTACTATAAAATGCATTGTGCGACTGTTGGAAAAAGACGGGGGCGAGATAAAAGTGTTTGGAGAAGAGGTGGGTACAATGACTGATGCAGAACTGAAGGCATTAAGAATAAGAATAGGGTTTCTTTTTCAAAGTGCGGCATTGTATGATTCTATGACTGTGCGTGACAACCTGGAGTTTCCGCTGAGGAAAGTTTTAAAGCTGACAGATGAAGCAGAGATAAATAAGCGGGTAGAGGATGTGCTGGAGAGTGTAGGCCTACCAGATGCGGCCGATAAATTGCCATCAGACTTATCAGGCGGTATGCGCAAGCGTATAGGGCTGGCACGTACCCTAATAGTAAATCCGGAAATAATGTTATATGATGAACCCACTACCGGGCTTGACACAATAACATCTGAAGAAATAAGTGAGCTTATAGTGAAACTACAAAAGAAATATCAAACATCATCTATAATAATAACACATGACCTTTCATGCGCTAAGATAACCTCTGACAGAATAGTAATAATGAATGACGGCGCTTACATAGCCGAAGGGACATTCGACGAGCTAAGAGAATCGAAAGATGAAAATGTACGTGGATTTTTTAAACAACCATAGAAATGAAGAACTCGGCATCACAGAAAATAAAAATAGGCATCTTTACATTGGTGGGCTTGTTCCTGCTGGTAGCAAGCGTGTTCTTGATAGGAAAACGAAAAACATTGTTTGGAAATTCATTTACTATCAACGGTACATTTAAAAATGTAGGCGGCCTGCAGATAGGTAATAATGTACGCTTTGTTGGTATAAATGTAGGTACCGTACAAAATATAAAGATAATATCAGACACGCTGGCGCTGGTAACAATGCGGCTGGATGATAAAGTCCGCTCGCACATAAAAACAAACGCTGTGGCCAGTATAAGCTCTGACGGCCTGATGGGCGATAAGCTGGTAACCATAACAGCAGGTGCAGATAACGCACCGTTGATAAAAGAAGATGGAATGATAGCTACAGTAAACCCGATGGAGCTGGATAAGACGGTGGCGAAAATTGCACAGATAGCAGATAATGCAGAAGTGATAACAAGCGCCCTGGCAGGTATAGCAACACAGGTGAAATCCGGCAAAGGTAGTATTGGTACGCTGTTGTATAACGATACTCTTGCTAATAACCTAAAGGGTACTGTAAAATCTGCTCATGAAGCAGTAGAATCAGTGAAGAAAGGTACAGAGGGGTTTAGCGAGAATATGACTGCATTGAAACATAATTTCCTGTTGCGAGGATATTTTAAAAAGAAGAAGAAAGCTGAAGAGAAGAAGCAAAAAGAAATGGAAAAAGCACAGGAAAAATCGGGCGATGATGATAAGGACAAAAAATCAAAGTAGCACGATTCGCTACTTTGATTTTTTACCGGAATGATTTATGTCAAATACAAGAGAAATCATATTTCCATTCAGTTTGTCTGTACGCTCGTAATAGGCATACCTGATAGCAACTTCCTGAAAGAAATATTTTTTAATAAACTGTGCATGTGGTGCATAGCGCAGACTTAATCCCAGTTCATAACTATTAAATTTAGACAGGTCATAATCT
This sequence comes from Bacteroidota bacterium, assembly GCA_018267795.1. Classification (GTDB taxonomy): domain Bacteria; phylum Bacteroidota; class Bacteroidia; order Chitinophagales; family Chitinophagaceae; genus SZAS-30. The sequence goes on from JAFDXS010000012.1 coordinate 8,781, forward strand.
GAAGTATAGAATTCTTCATCTAATGCATGTTGCGCATAAGGCTCAAAATATTTTGCGGCCGTTTGTGTATAGAAGCGGGCCAATGGTGCAACAGTAAAAGTTGCTGAGAGCTTTACAGGTACTTCCAGTTTGAATGTATGTGCCGTTATGCCAAAATCATCCCAGTAAAAACGATAATAGCTGCGGATAATAGTACGATTGCCTGCAAAAATATTTAGCTGTAATGCCAATGGTATCTTCCATCTCTGCATTGGCAAGTTCTCTACTTTTTCAGTATAGCGATCGTTGAAGAATACCCTGTGAAAAGGCGTAGTTAATAATCCCTTCTGATACACTAATTCAGGAAATATAGCAGCTTGCATTCTTCTGTTTATGACCTGGTATAAAGCGAAGCTAAGATTGTACGAATAGCGCTGATAAGTTGTAAACCATTTTTTATAGCGCAGTTCGTAGGGATATACTACTGTGACAGGATGATAATAGTCAGGGTCGAGCAGGCCCCAGCGCAAGTCGTCAAAATAGCATTGCACAGATGCCGCTATTTCGCGTGAGCCTGCTGTATTCTTATGATCGAAAGAAAAGCCAAGGGGTGTAGAACGGTAGGCCGACTCTAATGATTGCCCGGTGCTAATGCCAATATGCGTATCAGAGCCTTTAAGTTTTCTCTTATAGCTTACATTCAAATAACTCCTGGTATCTACACGGGATGCGGATGACTTGTTGAAGTCAATATTGTCTGCTGATGCAGAGGTAATAACATCGGCGCCCCCATCAATAGTATAGCTATTAAGAGAATCAACCTGGTGGTTAACAATTACCTCAGGGGCATATACGTGCAGCATCTCTGTGCCAATACCACCGGTTACTGCAGAGTGGTCGCCATTTTGATTATAGTAAGAGAAGAGTACCTGTATATCTGTTTCTGATATTTTCTGTTTTTTATAAACTGAGTCTGCCTTTCTTTGCCCATAAGAAAGGAAAGCGCTGAGCATTAACCCAAATGAGAGGATTTTCTTTTTCATAGCTTAGTTACAACTGCATCCTCCACTTGCTTTGCCATTGCCGCCACCGCTGGCACCTTCGCGATAGGTATGTACACTTTCACTGAACTTTTCATTATCTGCCTTTCCCAGTTTCATGTTTTCATCATTTAGGTAGGCACGCTGATAGGGCTTTACAGTATGGCAACTGCTCCATGCAAAAGCAAGCAATAAAAGTGCGTATATGAATATGCGCTTAGGCATTTATTTTTATATTTTTAGAATAAGATATTTTATTGTCGGCGTCAATAATAATGCAATGTACATTAGGGAGTTGATTTATAAAATCAAGCCCAACTTCTTTGCCCATTATTGTAACAGCCGTAGCCAGGGCATCAGATAATTCGGCACTTTGGCTAACTATGGTAACACTTTTAATGAAGCGAGCAGGTTGGCCGGTGCCAGGGTCAATATTGTGCGAATAGCGAATGCCATCCAGATCAAAATATTGTTCATAATTACCGGAGGTAGCAACAGAAGCATTTGAAACCGGCAGCCATAGCAAAATGTTGTCTTTGTTATCGGGATCGGCAATGCCTACCTTCCAGGGAGAACCATCAGGTTGGTCGCCCCATACTGTTAGGTCTCCACTGGCATTTATTACACCGCTCGTCATGCCAGCTGCCTGCCATAAGGCTTTTACTTTGTCGGCTGCGTAGCCCTTACCTATGGCACCAAAGCCTATGCGCATTCCTTCTGCCTGTAAATAAACTTTATTATTATCCCTTAGTTCAATCTTTTTATAGCCAACACTTTTCAGGGTTTGTAAGACAGTTTTTCTGTCGGGCATTTTGAAGGCCGCGTTTTTAAAATTGTAAAGGCGCTTCAGTGTACCCGCAGAAATATCAAAGGCTCCCTGCGTAAGTGCAGAAATATTTTTGCAACGCTTAATCAACTCATAAACTTCGGCATCTACCTGTACTTCAGTTATGCCTGCATTGTTATTTATTATTGCAGTTTGCGAGGTGTTGCTGAATTCTGTAAGTAATGTTTCCAGCCTTTTTATTTCATTTATTCCTTGCTCTAAGAAAACGCTTGTAGCTGATTCATCCGCAGCTGTAGCGACGAGCTCAAACTCTGAGCCCATCAGCCTTATACGTACTTTGCTCTTACATAGCATTGTTATTATTTAATAATTTCTTCCAGTTCTGAAATGAAATCTGCGGTGGTCTGGCTTTCGTAGGTGAGGTTGCCCAGTAGCTTTTTATCAGGGCTAAGTAAAACTATATAGGGAAAATTACCGTTGGGGTTAAAGGAATCAGCGAGGTCCTCATATTGGGATTTGAGTATGGCAGCTATTTTTTTCTTTTGTGGGAAATCTGCTTTTAGCATTACTAGCATTTGCGCTGCAAAGTCTTCAAATTTTTTATCAGACAATATTCTTTTTTCGAACTGCATGCAGGGAATGCACCAATCGGAGCCGGAGAATACCAGCAAGACATTTTTGTTAGACTTTGCAGCTATATTGAAAGCTTCCTGAGGGTCGCTAAGAACCTGCGCGCTGGCTTGAAATGCTATTAGCAAAGTTGTTAGTAAAATGAGGACTCTTTTCATTGGCTAAGATGTTTCATGTTATGTGATAATAAATAGATACATAAAATGGAGATACAAATATAAAGGCTGCTATTGCAGTATGAAAGATATCCGTGGCATTATTTTCCTTTTAAATAAGGCAGATATAGAACTATTTCATTGAAATATTAAATCTGCGGGATTAATTTAGGACACTAATGACAAGGACTGTTTGCTTTTTTGCCATTATTATGGTTATGCTTGTGCCCTTTAGAGGGACTGCAGGCGTTTTAAAAGGCCGTGTGATGGATACAAAATCAAAGGCATTGGGTGAGGCGACAATATGTTTGACGGGAAAACGTAATTGCATATTGACCAATGATGCAGGAGATTACAGCCTTACCCTTAAGCCGGGTAATTATAAAGTAGTATGCCGTAGTGAGGGCTTTAAGGAAAATGTATTCTCATTTACTATGCCTGCTAGCGGGGATATGGAGCATGATTTCATAATGGATACCCTGCGGAATAAGGGCGATGATCTTGATAATATGCTCGATTCCCTTCACCCACCACTGCGGACAATAGCCAAAACAGTGGAGATAATGGCGCTGGGTATTTCTTTGAAGCTTGCAGCAGATACGGTAAAGATACCTGCATTGATGGATGGATTGCTAAATTATAACCCTGTAGAGGGCGTGAACGTAGCACCCAAGGTAGAGTGGCTGCATAAGCTGAGTGCGGGGCAATACCTGAACAGTGCCTTTGTGGTCAGGTATGGATTTAATAACAAGCATTTCAATGCTATAGGGCGGGTAACTTATGTGCATGAAGACAAGAAATGGCGAGGGAGGTATTGGCTTGTAGGTGCGAGCTATGGCAAGTACGTGTTTCAGTATGACTATGATAACCCGGTGTTCCCACTATTTAATTCTGTATCCGCACTACTTTGGGATGACAACCAATTGAAAATATACGAACAGAAGGTAAGCGCTTTTTACTTCGGAAGAAATTATGGCAATGGTTTAATGTGGAATTTTCACTTTGAGTACGACACGAGGATACCACTCGAGAACACTACGAATTTTAGCTTTGCAGCGAAGGGAAGCGATTTGTTTGCTTCGAATATACCTTCCAATCTGGTCGCTTTGGCGCCTATGGAAAGGCATGATGCTGCTATTATAAAGTTCAATATTTCTTATCAGCCGGGATACACTTATGCTTATTACAAAGATTATAAAGTAGCCAATCTTAGTAACGCTCCCGTATTCAATTTGGGCTATGACAAAGGAATACAGGGTATAGGCGACAGTAAAGTGAATTTTGATAAATGGCGCCTGATGCTGACCGGGAATATAGATTTAAAAAAAGCAGGTATATTAGGTTATAACACAGGCTTTGGTGGCTTCCTGAATAGCGCATATATATCGATACCCGACTTAATGCATCTGTATGGTAATAAGGGAATAGGCATAGCAGCACCTTATTTATACAGCTTTCAGTTTGCCCAGTACTATGAATTTAGCAATAAAGAAAGCTTCTACGATGAAACGCATGTGGAGTATAATATGAATGGTTTTATCAGTAACCAATTGCCGGGCTTTAAACAGGCTAAGCTAAATTTTGTGGTAGGCAGCAATGTGTTTTATGCAAGGCAAAGCGACTATTATACAGAGGCATTTTTCGGTATAGATAATATTGGGTTTGGTAAATATCACTATCTGCGGCTGGACTTTGTACAGTCATGGGACAGCCATGGTGGGAGGAATTCAGGCTTTAGACTGGGTATAAATTCAAGGTCATTAGTGTCTATAAGACAAGGTAATATGAATAGCAACTGGTAAAAAAAACAGCCATGTATGTACATGGCTGCAGGAAAAAATAATTTAGATTGTTAAGCAGATGCGGGGATTTCTATATGATGTAGTTCTTTTTGCAATGCCTGTATCCATTCTGTAAACAATGCATCTTCTATCTTACAGCAGTCGGCTGCAAATGATTCCCATGAGGGGTGAAATTCCTTAAGCATTCTTTCCATTTCGGCAAGATGACCCTCTTCTTCCAGGATGATGGACTTTACATTTACCCGCGACTTGTGTGCTGTAAGCACGTCCTGGTAAACGCCATATAGCATATCTGCACGTACCTCTATGGCATAAGTAACCAGGAGGTATGCGCCATGCTTAAGTTCGCGACCGCTAAGGCCCATTTTCTCTTTCAGGTAACGGCATGATTGTGTGTCGAGCTGATGCAGATAGTGATGACTTTCTACCGGAGCAAGCAGGTATTCAAATGAATAATCGGGACAAGCGTCCGGAGTAAGTTTTTCTATTTGCTTTTTCAGGTAGTAGGCATGACGGGCCTCTTCTGCTGCGTGCTTAAGAACTATGATATTTGTCTTTACAGGATGCTCGTAGCGTGATATTTTCCTGGCGCCTGTGTTTTCCATCATAGATAATGAATTCAGCCATTTGGCATGAAGCGCATTATCTATTACTACTCTTTCACTTACTTGTCTTAGTATCTCTGCTTGTTCCATTATTAATATTTTATTGAATGCTTAATGTTGTGAGTAATTCCTCTATGCTACTATATATTTGCTGCAATTGTTCGCTGCTAATGCAGTAAGGAGGGATCAGATAAATAATATTGCCCAAGGGGCGCATTAATATCCCTCTTTCCAGAAAGAAATTATAAATAAAATCTCTTTGAGAATGGTGATAGGACGTTTGCGCGCCGGTATATAATTCTATAGCTAATACAGTGCCCTCCTGGCGAATATCTGTTATGGAAGAGTGTTTTTTGATTTGTTGAGTAAAGGTATTATGTGCAGCAATAATGCGCTGCCTGTCAGCTATGCTTTCTTCACTTAGCAGCAGATCGAGACTAGCGAGCCCCGCAGTACAGGCAATGGGATT
>JAFDXS010000130.1 GCA_018267795.1 Bacteroidota bacterium
TATGGGATACTAGGTACCAATGAACGCGACCATGCATGGATGGATGAGGGGATCAATACTTTTTATGAAGAAAAAACGAGCAGGGCGGTTTCTAAAAAATCGGCAAAGAAACAGAAGCAGAGTGCAGACCTGAACAATATGCTGTACTACGAGGCTACTGCTACGCATACGGACCAGGCGATAGATCAGACATCTGCCAACTTTACGAAACTAAGCTATGGTGGTGATGTGTATTTTAAAACTGCATTGATGATGCGCTGGCTGGAAGACTATATGGGTGAAAGCAGCTTTCAAAGCGGGATGCAGGACTACTATAATACGTGGAAATTTCAGCATCCGTACCCTGAAGACCTGAGGGCAGTGTTGCAGAAGCATACGGATAAATCTCTTGACTGGTTCTTTGACGGGATGCTGCAGACTGATAAGCGAATAGACTTTAAGGTGAAGCATGCCGACAAGCAGAACATAATAGTGAAGAACAAGAGCCATATAGCTGCACCTGTGGGTGTGGATGTGTATAGTAAGGATAGCCTGATGGGTAAGGTATGGTCTCAGCCTTTTGATGGGAGGATAAAGCTGCAGCTGCCTGATAACGAGGCTTACTGGACTAGGCTGAAGATAGATGACGATGTGGTGGATGGTAAGCCGCAGAACAATCTCTATAGAAGATATGGACTATTTAAGAGAGGTGGGCTGAAGGTGAAGCCACTGGCGGGGCTGAACATGAGCTATAAGGAGAAATTGTTTATTAGCCCGGCGCTGGGGTATAATAACTATGACGGCTTCATGCTTGGGTTAGTGTTTCATGATCTGACGATACCTGAGAATAGGTTTCGCTTTGTGCTGGCACCTATGGTGGGTTTTAACAGCGGGAAATTTGTGGGAGCGGGATCTGTAGGATATGTATGGTACCCTGATAACCTGTTTAAGGAAATATTGTTGCAGGCAGATGCAAAATCATTTCACTACAATGAGCTGAGGCAGCAGGATGGGAACTGGCTGTATGCGGGATACACGAAGATAGCTCCGTCGCTGAATATTACATTTAATGAACACAATTTGCTAAGCCCTGTGACACGCACACTAACACTGAAAGCATATAGCATAACGGAAGACCAGTATAATGCAGCAGACAGCAGCAAAATAACACTGAACCAACAACAAAAAACATACGGGCTCCTGCGATACAGGCATGTAAACGAAAGAGCTTATAATCCATTTAGCTATAGCATTGAAGGGCAACTGGGCGCTGACTTTGCTAAGCTAAGCGTGGAAGGTAATTTGCGGATAGATTATTTTAAAAAGAATAAGGCTTTATATGCGCGGGCTTATGCAGGTAAGTTCTTTGGGATAAGCAATGATCCGGCTGTATTGCAGCGCTACTACCTTACTACTTCTTATACGGGTATGAATGACTACCTATATGACGGCACTTACTTTGATCGCAGCAATGTGAATAGTGCGCTGGCGCAGCAAATGTCTATGCAGGAGGGAGGTTTTAAGGTGCCTACTTTCAATAGGGTGGGCATGAGTGATAATTACCTGCTTGCATTGAACCTAAAAACGGATTTGCCTATAAAGTTGCCTATACGCTTGTTTTTGGATGTAGTTGACTATAGCGAGGTGAACTCCGGCACTACAAAAGGCAAGGTTATGTATGACGGCGGAGTGGAAATACATATACTGAAGGATGTATTCACCTTCAATATACCGCTGATAATGAGCAGCGACCTGCAGAGCAACCTTAAGGCTATGTATGGCTCAAGCCAGGTATTTCCGCATAGCTTGTCATTTTCTATAAAACTGACTAATATAAACTGGCTGAAATCGCCATCGTTATTTATGAAACTGGTGGGTGGATAAAATCCACCAAAGACTAGCAATGAAAAAAGGGTACACAATGTGTACCCTTTAATATTATTTCAAATATTAGACTATGCAGTAGTTTTTGCTGCGGCTTTAGCTTTTTTGCCTTCGCCCTGAGCCTGAATTTGTTTCTTTTCCTTGATACGAGCTGACTTACCAGAACGTTCGCGCAGATAGAACAGTTTAGCACGACGAACGCGGCCAACTTTGTTCAGCACGATAGACTCGATATTAGGAGAGAATAAAGGGAACAGACGTTCAACGCCTACACCGTCAGACACCTTACGAACAGTGAAAGTTTGCGTGAAACCACGTCCCTGGCGTTTAATACAATCGCCTTTAAAAGACTGGATACGTTCTTTATTACCTTCAATGATCTTATAATTAACTGTAATATTATCGCCGGCTTTGAACTTTGGAAATTCTTTCTTCCCAGTTAACTGCTCGTGTACAAAAGCTAAAGCTTCCATTTTTACTATGATTTTGGGGTTGCAAAGATACAAACAATAATTATGATTGCAAATTTTTTTGCTATTCAATTACTCATCTTCATTTAAAAGATCCGGGCGACGCTCGGCGGTGCGCTTGAGGGACTGTTCGTGACGCCAGGCGTCTATTACCTTCGGGTCGCCGCTCAGCAGCTCCTGCGGCACTTTCCAGCCGCGAAAATCGGCGGGACGGGTATATACAGGCGGCGCCAGCAGATTATCCTGAAAAGAGTCGAAAAGGGCTGAAGTTTCGTCATTTAAAACGCCCGGAAGCAGCCTGCCAATGGCATCTACCACTATTGCGGCAGCCAATTCTCCCCCACTCAGCACATAATCGCCTATAGATATTTCTTTTGTAATATAATGCTGCCTGATGCGCTCGTCAATGCCCTTGTAATGGCCGCAAATAATTATCATGTTTCCTTTGAGCGATAGCTTATTTGCCATTTTCTGGTTGAATAGCTCGCCATCGGGGGTCATATATATTATCTCATCATAAGTGCGATCTTTCTGTAGGGCTTCGATGGCTAAGGCTAAAGGCTCCGGCATCATAACCATACCCGCGCCACCGCCAAACTGATAATCGTCCACCTGCGCTTGTTTGTAAGGAGTGTATTGACGCAGATTGTGCGTATGCACCTCCAGCAAGCCGCGTGACTGCGCCCTTTTCATGATAGAATGAGAAAAGGGGCTTTCCAGCAACTCAGGTAAAACAGTTATGATATCAATGCGCATGTGAGAAATTCAAAATTAAAAATTCAAAATTAAAAAGGGCCTGCTTAAATATCGAGGATACCTTCGGGGAGGTCCATCCTGACGAACTTGTTTTTGATGTTTACGTCAAGTATCATTTCATCTACCAATGGCAATAACACCTCTTTGTCATTATAGTTAATACGGGCCAACCATTGAGGGCCGGCCTGCATTACGTCCTCTATAGGACCAAGGGAACCTTTCTCTTTATCAACCACATTGAAACCTATCCATAGCAATGGAGAATCCGTAGCATGCTTGGCAAGAATATCTTCCTGCACATATACGTTCTTGCCAATGAGCTTTTTTGCAGCTTCGCTGGTCGTGGTATCCTCCAGGTTGATGATGTATTCATCGTCACCAGAGGCCTTCAGTTGAGATATAAAGAAGGGGATATAACTTTCTTTATGCAATTCAAGAAACAAAACATCCTCTGGTTTGAGCCATTTGGAATTGCCCACGATGTGAGTCATTATCAATGCCCCCTGCAAACCATGGGTAGCCACTATCTTACCAATACGTATCATGCGAGCTGCAAAAGTACGAAAACAGCGGTAGAGCAGCAGCAATCAAAAATAACCCAGGTAAAACTTAGAATAAGTAATGTACTCTATGCTAATCTCATCGCCCTCAGAGAAGCGGTAATAATCATTTTGAGAAACCTCGATGCTGAGCTTTGTAGGAGAATCGAGGTAGAAATAATAAGTATCATTTATTGTTGCATGTACGCGCTTAGTGACATGCGTCATCTCTATAGTCTTTGTCCGCTCCCGGATATCATGCTTCATCCTGCGAAGATTAACCCGATAGGCCACTGTAGTAGCGCCTACAGAGATGCCCAGCAATATACCGGTAGTGACAAAATACCTGGCCGGAGAAAAAGCATTAGGCGCGCCATCGAAAGCGCGATACCAGGAACCTACAAAGGGGACGACGAAACTAACGATCATGAAGATGCGGAAGAGCTTATAATACGAGTGCCGCTCCTTCCGCTCCTGTTGCTGAAGGAAAGCCATCTCTGATGGTTCGAGTGGCTCCTTGTATCGTAGCAATTCCGTGGACACCTTCTTTTATTTAAACTCATACACCTCTGAGTACTTCTTTTCAGCGTATTGCTTGAATGATGCGAAATCAAGTCCTTTCCCCGTTATTTTCTTACATAGCTCTTCGGATGTATAGCGACGACCATACTCATGGATATGCCCGCGCAACCAATGCAGCAAAGGGGCTAAATCGCCCGACTGCAACTGAGCAGTAAGCCCCGGAATATCTTTGCCTGCCTGCTCAAAAAACTGCGCCGCGTAGAAACTACCCAAAGAATAAGTAGGAAAGTAACCAAACATGCCATGGCTCCAATGCACATCCTGCAGCACCCCTGTTTTATCGGTATCCGGGCGTATGCCCAGGTATTTATAATACAGGTCATTCCAGGTGGCTGGAATATCTTTTGCTGCCAGCGAGCCTTCTATTAAAGCCTTTTCAATTTCGTAGCGGATGAGGACATGGAAATGATAAGTAATCTCATCAGCCTCGGTGCGAACCAATGATGGCTTTACCTGATTGACCCCTTTATAAAAATCCTTCAATGCTATCCCACCCAACTGCTGCGAAAAATATTGCTGCAAATGCGGATAGAAAAACTCCCAGAATGCATATCCACGACCTACACAATTTTCCCAAAAGCGGGATTGTGATTCATGAATGCCTAATGAGGCTGCAGTACCTAATGGCATACCATATTGTGCAACAGGAAGTCCCTGCTCATACAAAGCATGACCTCCTTCGTGAATACTACTCCATAGCAAGGAAGCAAAATTATTTTCATCAACCCGTGTAGTAATGCGCACATCCTCTGGTGTGAATGAGGTGGTAAAAGGATGTTCTGAATAATCCTGACGGCCAGCATTAAAATCATAGCCCATTTTCTTTAGGACATCAATAGAAAAATCCCATTGCTCCTGTTTTGGAAAATGCAGGTGCAAGAAATCATTATTTACCTGAGTTGCGTTCTTTATTTTATCGAGTAAGGGGGGCAACTGCTCTTTCACCTTAGCAAAAACAGGATCAAGCATAGCAACTGTAGCGCCCTTTTCATACTCGTCCAGCAATGCATCATAAGGATGGGCTTTATAACCATAGTATTGCGCCTGCTGCTTTTTCAGCTCTATCATTTTAGCTAGTTGCAGTGCATATACTTCATAATTATTTTCGTTTCGGGCCTGCAACCAAGCATTGTAGCTGGCACTTGTCTGCATGGTAATAGCTTCTACAAAAGCGGGAGGCAGCTTCTTGTTCTTCTCGTAATCTTCAAGACTTAGACGGACGTTATTCTGCTGTACATCCGTTAAGCCATCCGCTACAGCTAATTGCTGCAGCAAATTGCCATAGCTGTCATTAGTAAGTAACTCGTGGGCTTGTGTAGCAAGTGTAGCGAGCTGACGGCCACGATGGGCAAAGCCTTTGGATGGCATATAAACTTCCTGATCCCAACCTAATACTGCTGCAGCAAACTGAAGATCTGCAGCCTTTTGAGTCATATCCTGATAAGCTGTGTAAAGTTCCTGGCTATTGTTTTGCATGTAACGTTTATTCTTTCAAATTCTTTTAAGTAATTATTGTTCGTGTGTTTCAAGACGTTCTACCTTGTTAATACCATCGAGAGAAGCAAGGCGCTGGCTTAGCACATCTAGCTCGTCTCTATCGTGAACATACACCATGATAGTACCTTCAAAAACGCCGTCTTTAGAATCAATACTCAGCGAGCGCATGTTCATCTTCAACTCGGCCGATATTACGTTTGTTATCTTTTGTATCACACCTACGTCATCCATACCTATAATGCGTACCCCACTAAGGAAGGATATTTCTTTATTTTTAGCCCACTTCGTCTTCACTACCCTATGCCCGAAATTTGCCAGCAACTGTGCGGCATTTGGGCAATCAGTACGATGTATCTTCAGACCTTCGCCAGAGGTAATAAAACCAAACACATCATCACCCGGTATAGGCTGGCAACATTGCGCCAACTTGTATAATATCTTATCGGAGCTTTCTCCGAAAATAATAAGCTCCGGTATTTTTCCCGGCTTTTGCTTCGAATGCTCTTCAGACACTAATAATTTAGTGTCCAACTTAATCTCCCTGGCCGGCTGCTGTAGCTTGTCACCATGAATTGTAAAGTCTTTCAGCTCTTTCAAATCTATATTACCAACAGCTATTGCATAGTATAGGTCCAGCGCTGAGGATTTCTTATAAAATTGCAATAGTTCTGTCACATTATTCTGTGACATCGAGACTTTCAAATGTTCCAACTTACGCTGCAAAGCTGCCTTACCATCTTCCGCTATCTTCCTCTTCTCTTCCTTCAGATAATACTTAATGCGCGATTTCGCTTTAGCTGTAGTTACAAATGCCAGCCAATCTTCAGAAGGTTTTTGCTTGGAGGAAGTAATCACCTCTACCTGGTCGCCACTTTTCAATTCATGACTAAGCGGAACAAGGCGGTAATTGACCTTTGCACCAATACAGCGTGCGCCCAGCTCTGAGTGAATATCGAAAGCAAAGTCGAGCGCTGTAGCGCCTTTAGGCAATACACGCATATCGCCGCTGGGGGTGTAGATGTATATTTCTTCAGTAAATAAATCGAGCTTGAAATCCTGCAGGAAATCGAGCGTATCAGTATCCGGATTACTCAATATATCCCTTAAATGCTGCAGCC
>JAFDXS010000131.1 GCA_018267795.1 Bacteroidota bacterium
GATAATGCTGCTGTTGTGATTACCAACGTTCTTGGTCAGGTTCAATTTCAAGCCAAGCTGAGCAAAGAGGCACAACACGTCTCCATTAACTTACCATCATTAGTGTCGGGTATTTATTTTGCAAAGATCACAATGGGCGAAAATATGCAGACAAAGAAGTTTATAATAAAGTAAAGCCAAATTAGAAAATTGTTTTCATACACAAAAAACATCATTTATGAAAAAGCAAGTAAAAAAGTATTCAATCATTTTTACATTGATTATGTGCTGTTTCTTTTCGTCAAACTATTTAAATGCGCAACCACCATATTTATATCCGGCCACTAGAAAAGATAGTCTGTTGCAGCCTAATATTATATATCCTCAGCCAGGCTTATACGCGATAACTTCTTTGAATTCGGATATGCTATCCACAGGTTTGCCTTCTGATAGTAATAAACTCTGGGCTATAGCATTTGGCGGTGGCCTGAATGGGCAGCCCTTACCCCCCAATATGCTTTCGTTAGCAGGTATATATCTTGGATGCATTGATAAAACGCACGGCGCCTATGATTCAACAGTGATCCCATTCCCGGATTTTGCTTCATCTACATGTACAATTGGACAGTGTCCTGACATTGATGTAGCTCTTGCAAACTATTTAGATCACACAGGCAAAATGCATTACTATGTTATTGGTGTGTATTCAGGTGCCTATCACAGCGTTACGCTCGGCGTATTAACTGCCATTTATCTGGAGGCGTATGAGCTAAATATTTCATCCTATCCAACCATTGGTTTATCCTCCCATATAGGGCCAATAGTAATTAGCGATACAACACTGGGCTATCCTGCAACTACTCCACGTATTGATATGTGTGCAGATAATACAGGATTTTCTATGCCGGTGCCACCCGCAACATACCCCGCCTCATACACACCCTGCATGCATAAGTTTGCAATATCGTGGATAGAGTATTATTCACCTGCACATTACCAGGTTGTTGCCACAGCAGGAGATGTAACTGCCTTGCCATCGATTACGGGTATACGTACAACTATTACAACAGACTCATGGATAGGATGTGATATTGCATGTACACATGATCCTATATCTAATGTGGATTCAGCTTTTATCACTTATGGCGACGCATATTCAGGTGCCCATTTACATGTTACCGGATGGAGTTTGAATACTTATAGAGTAGGAGCTACGCATACGGCTGTGGCTACAAACTTTAGTTTCCCGCGAATAGATGCCGCGACAATTTATGATTATAATAACCGCGGCGCAAATACGCTTTGGCATGTCGTGCAAGCTAAAACCGGCGCTCCGGATTATATATATCACTTCGGAAGTGGCCAATATTTGGCGAAATCAGGTCCGGGTGTTAGGCGAACTGATTGGGAATACAGGGATAGCAATGGTTACGATATTGATGCAGCGGTAATTTGCGGAACAGGCAACTTCTTTAATGGTGGTGAATCCCCTGGCAAAGACTCATTTACAGTTGGCTTCTGGTCTAAAATACCCACTAAAATAACTTCTTCTGGCAAAGGTGATTTTTATGTTTATGGCGTTGGGAATTCGTTCTATAGTGGTGCAACGGGGCCAATAGCTCCGGGCACCATGTACCAGGAGGTCAATTGTGACCCATTGAATGCAACTCTCATATGCTCGGATCCTTACGTAACGGTATCTAATTGTTCCAATACAGGACAAGACATATTGGTTGCTTGGTTTGACGGATTTGATGCTGATTGTTCCTATACTATTCCCCCCGGTCCATTTCCTCCTCCTCCTGGCCCGCCTCCGACAGGTAATATCAAATACATGTTTGGGACGGAACCTGCAATACCCTACGCTTTTAAAAATGCCGAGCTAAATAAATTACAAAATCAACTGTTTGCCATTGCTCCAAATCCGGCTACCGATTATATAAAAGTAAGTGGTATCAAAAAAGCAACCTATGAGGTACTATCTCTTTCGGGCCAGCGTGTTACCAGCGGTGTGCTTACAAATGATAATAATATCGTTGATGTTAAGTCGATCACCCCAGGTGCATATATAATTCAACTCTTTGAAGGTGCCTATATGCAGAAAATAAAATTCATTAAGAATTAATCAAATTATTTAATGTTGTGCAATAGAAAATGCCTGTAATTGCAGGTGTTTTCTATTTTTTTAATAATATATAACGAATGCAATGCCTTTTATCGATTATATTATTTGTATTGGTTAGTATAGTTTAGGTTTGTTTGTTAATGATAAATGTGGACATCTAAATTTGGAACCCCCATTTTAATAATAGTATCTTGCTAAATTGAGGCCGTCATTTCGAGCGAATGCGAGAAATCTCCTGAAAACATGCAACTAGCTTAATCAAGACTAAGCTGCACACAAGTTCTTTGACATACTGTAAACCCTAAAAGCCACTTAGCATTTGGCCATTACCGCATTGATTGGGTATAAACTATGCTTTTTATACCCAATTATACCCTAATTCAATCCGCCAAAACCAGCCACCACAAGTGCATTCAGGCAAAAATCGCAAAAACACTAATTTTTCTCTGAAATTATACCTTACATAAAATCTAAAACTACTACGCAGCATTTAACATCACATTCTCGTATTCACCACATTGTCGCATTGGGAAATTATCCACAATAAAAAAGCCTCCCATTACGGAAGGCTTTGTAAAATATAAAAGTGTAAAAATTTAATTGCCTAAATATGATTTTAATAAGTTGCAGCGGCTGGCCGTGCGCAGTTTAGTAATAGCTTTGTCCTTTATTTGGCGTACACGCTCGCGAGTCAGTGAAAATCGTTCACCTATATCTTCCAGGCTCATCGGGTGTTCCACACCTATACCAAAGTATAGTTTTATCACATCGCGCTGGCGATCGGTCAGTGTGCTCAGTGAGCGTTCTATTTCGCAGCGTAGTGAGTCGTGGTGTTCCAGTTCAGAATCTGCGGAGTCAGAATTCGGATTCTCAAGTACATCAAGCAGCGTATTGTCTTCGCTATCCACAAATGGTGCGTCCACAGATACGTGGCGTGCAGCTACGCCCAGTGTAGTTTCTACTTCTTCAGTCCCAATATCCAGTAGCTCGGCCAGCTCTTCAGTAGATGGTTCTCTTTCATACTCCTGTTCCAACTGAGAATAAGCCTTGCTTATCTTGTTGGAAAGGCCAACTTTATTCAGCGGCAGGCGCACAATTCGCGATTGTTCAGCCAATGCCTGCAGTATAGACTGGCGAATCCACCACACCGCATAAGAGATGAATTTAAAACCTCTTGTTTCATCAAATCGCTGTGCGGCTTTGATAAGGCCAAGGTTACCTTCATTAATCAGATCACTCAAAGAAAGCCCCTGGTTCTGGTATTGTTTGGCCACAGATACCACAAAGCGAAGATTGGCTTTGGTTAGCTTTTCAAGTGCACGCTGGTCTCCTTGTTTTATTTTGATCGCAAGTTGCACCTCTTCTTCAGGGGTTATCAGATCTACTTTACCTATCTCCTGCAGATACTTCTCCAGGGATTGGCTTTCACGATTCGTTATTGATTTCGTGATTTTTAGCTGACGCATCGACATAGGCAGAGCATTAAATGATTTGAAAATAAACAGTCTGGATCTTCGTGGTGACGGGTAGTGGGCGGCATTATAAAAGCAAATCTAAGGTTCATGTTAATTCAACCCAAAAAAAATTAAGAAATTCTTAACAGCAGCAATTTAAACTAAACTGGGCATTTAACAAGAAATAATCAAATAATTTACCTAAAAAATTTTGATTGTTGCCCGCTTTTTTTATTATTGCAGCTAAATACGAACAATCAATAGAGAACTCGCAGTAGAATGAATAAGAAAAAGACAATTTATACGTTAGAATACCCAATACGTTGCTCTCCGTCTATTTTATACGAATTTTTATCAACACCGGTAGGACTTCAGGAATGGTTTGCTGACAAGGTAGATCAAAGAGACCACACATTTTATTTTAGCTGGAATGGCTCTACAGATACAGCAGAAGTGGTAGAGCAATTGGAAAACGACTATATCATTTATCGCTGGGATCACCAGACTGATGATGAGTTTTTTGAATTTCGCATAGAGCAAAGCCCGATAACAAATGAAACTATATTGCGAATAACAGACTTCGCTGAGAAAAACGAAATAAAGGACCAGGAGCAATTGTGGAACACACAGATAAGCGACCTGAAGCACCGCATAGGTAGCTAATAAAGTTTTAAAGACACTAAAAGCCTGCTTCTAACAGGAAGCAGGCTTTCTTATTAAATGCACTATAACAAAAGGTTAATAGTGTGATATGTACAATAGTAAAAAGCTATTGTTTTAGTAGGTTTGCACAAATTCGGTCGGCATTTTGATTAAAAAACTGGACATACTCATTATTCGCAGTTTCATAGGGCCATTTATTGTTACCTTTTTCATTACGCTCTTTGTTTTGGTTATGCAGTTCTTTTGGCTGTATATGGATGAATTGATAGGTAAAGGGCTTGGCATTTGGATGATACTGCAGTTGCTTATGTACATGTCCACCACCATGGTGCCTATGGCCTTGCCATTAGGCATACTGCTGGCCTCTATCATGACCTTTGGCAACATGGGGGAGAACTTCGAGCTGGTGGCTATCAAAGCTGCGGGCATTTCCCTGCTAAGGTTCATGAGGCCCTTATTCCTGTTTATTACACTGATTGGCGGCCTGGCCTTCCTTTTTAATAATAACGTGATCCCGGTAGCCAATCTCAAAGCCTTATCGCTCCTTTACGACCTCCGCAATTCCAAACCGGCATTAAATATACGCCCCGGCCAGTTCAACAGGGATATTGATGGCTATGCTATACGTGTGGGCAGCAAAGACCAGGATGGCCATACTATACGCAATATCATTATCTACGATCACAGTTCCGGCTTGGGCAATGACGAAGTAGTGCTCGCAAAGGAAGGCGAAATGATACCCACGCCAGACAAGCAGTTTCTTATTTTCAGGCTTCATGACGGCTGGCGTTACATGGAGCAGCGCAACAACAGTAGCGGTATTGCCGATTACGAACAGACCAGGCTTCATTTTAAGCAATGGGATAAAGTGTTTGATCTGTCTTCTTTCAAGCTCACTCGTACCAATGAAGACTTGTTTAAAAA
This sequence comes from Bacteroidota bacterium, assembly GCA_018267795.1. Taxonomy (GTDB): domain Bacteria; phylum Bacteroidota; class Bacteroidia; order Chitinophagales; family Chitinophagaceae; genus SZAS-30. The sequence goes on from JAFDXS010000131.1 coordinate 5,146, forward strand.
CGCCTACCAGATGATGAACGTAGCGCAGCTAAGGGAAGGCATAGACAGCCTGAAGCGTTCACGCAGAAGGCTAAATGACAATGTCAATGCTTATGTAGGTCCCTATGTTACGGCATATAGCTTGCGGGATAGAGATACTCTTACCACTATGCTGCAGAAGCAAAAAGCAACTATAAGAAGTTATGATACATCATTTATACAATTGGTAAATGATACCTTACGATCAAAAGTCGTACAGCAGGCCACAAATAACTCACGTAACGTAACGGCACTTTTATTGCCGGCTTCAGCTGACAAAGCAATACAGGACGAGAACTATATAAAGTTTAATATAGAATTGCATCGCAAGTTCACACTTTCCTTTGCGTGTCTGTTACTGTTTCTCATTGGTGCGCCTTTGGGGGCTATCATACGTAAGGGAGGCTTGGGAATGCCGTTGGTTATAGCCGTATATTTTTTCGTAATTTACCATATTACTTCAGTTACCGGTGAAAAGCTTGCCAAATCCGGGTCTTTACCTACCTGGATGGGCATGTGGATGGCTACCGGAATGCTGTTGCCTATAGCCTTTGTACTAATAAATTCCGCTCGTAATGACTCAAGGGTATTCACTAAAGACTGGTACCTGAGACTGTGGTATGGGATAAAAAGCTTCTTTACAGGTAAAAAAAGATAGGTCCATTGCAACAAAGGCCATATAGCGCATATAATCCGTTCTTCCTGGTGCCATACATGCTATGGATACTGTTAGGGGGTATCCTGTTCCTGGCTTATGACAAGCAAACCCTTTTTGCTGCCGTCAATACACACTACAGCGATATAGGAAATGTAATAATGTACTACGCAACCTGGATAGGTGAGGGCACCGTTATAACCATAGTATTGTTTTTGCTATTGCTTATTGTACCTGCCTTTCGCAACTGGTGGTTTTTTGTTACTGCGTTGCTTTGCGCCAGCTTACCGGCTCTGGTCTCCCAATGGGTCAAGCATCTGCATAATCTCCCGCGTCCACTGAATTATTTTAATAAAGCAGCATGGATACATATATCGCCTGATTGGCCCGTACTTATGAAGAATAGTTTCCCTTCCGGGCATACTACAGGGGCTTTTAGTCTTATGTGTTTTTTGTCTATGATGCTTCCTTCAAGGTATAGGGCCTGGGGTATAGTATTCTTTTTCATTGCGCTGCTTGTCGCATACTCGCGTCTTTACCTGGCAGCTCATTTTTTTGAAGATGTTTATGTCGGCAGCATTATTGGCGGCTCTGTTACCTTGGTCATATATGCCATTATGAAAAACTACCAGCATTACTTTTTCAAAAACAAAATTGCTGACAACAAAGCTATTTTATAAGTATGCCGAATTTTCTTAGATATACTATCATTATTGTACTGGCGGGCTTACTCTTCATTCCCTTTCTGGGTCACGTGCACTTATTCGACTGGGATGAAATAAACTTTGCCGAGTGTGCCCGCGAAATGATAGTTTCCAAAGACTATCTCCGTGTGCAAATAGACTTTTTACCCTTCTGGGAAAAACCACCATTGTTTATCTGGATGCAGGTGCTGTCAATGAAAATGTTTGGCATCAACGAGTTTGCTGCACGGTTTCCTAATGCCATTATCGGTATTGCTACCCTTTGTGCAATATACTTTGCCGGCAGAAGGGTA
>JAFDXS010000132.1 GCA_018267795.1 Bacteroidota bacterium
GCCCTGTATTGTCGCGCGGCGGTGGTACTAGTCTTGCGGGACAAACATGCAATGTGGCAGTTATAATGGATATGTCTAAATACTACAATAAGGTACTAGATATAGATGAAGGCAAACGCCTGGTGCGGGTGCAGCCGGGTATAGTGCTTGATCACATGAAAGACGCTACACTTAAAGCTTATAATCTCACATTTGGCCCCGACCCATCTACGCATAACCATTGTACAATAGGTGGTATGCTGGGTAACAACTCCTGCGGCGTGCATTCTGTGATGGCTGCCTTTGAAGGCTATGGCGCGCGCATGTCTGACAATATGGAGTCTATGACTATTCTTACCTACGATGGTATCAGGATGAAGGTCGGTGCAACATCAGATGAGGAATATGAACAAATAATAAAAGAAGGTGGCAGGAAAGCAGAGATATACCAGAAGTTAAGAGCTTTTCGCGATAAATATGCAGCACTCATCCGCGAGCGTTTTCCTGATATACCGCGTCGTGTATCCGGTTACAATCTTCCTGAGCTGTTGCCCGAAAATGGATTTAACATAGCTCGTGCTTTGGTAGGCTCTGAGAGCACTTGTATTACCATACTGGAAGCTACTTTGAAAATAATGCCAAATCCCAAGGCGCGTACATTAGTAGTATTAGGCTACCCTGATCTGTATAGCTGCGGAAAGCATGTAATGGATGTAATGGCTTTTAAGCCCATTGGCTTGGAAGGCATTGACGACCTGCTTATTCAATATATGAAAAAGAAAGGGCTTAATGTAGAAGATATTCCCTTATTGCCGGAAGGCAAAGCTTGGCTATTAGCAGAATTTGGTGCGGATACAAAGGAAGATGCAGATAAGAAAGGAAGGGAGATGATGAATAAATTGAAACAGGCAGAGAATCCACCCACCATGAGCCTTTTTGACGATCCTATTCAGGAACATATGCTGTGGCAGGTACGTGAGTCTGGCCTCGGCGCTACCGCATGGGTACCCGGTGAGCCTATTACAGAAGAGGGCTGGGAAGATTCTGCGGTGCCGCCAGAAAAGATCGGGGAGTACCTGGTAGCGCTAAGAGATTTGTTCAATAAGTTTGGTTTCAATCCATCGTTATATGGTCATTTTGGCCAGGGCTGCGTGCATTGTCGTGTTGGTTTTGATATGCAGAGTAAAGAAGGCCTTGAGCATTATAAGAAGTTTACAGAAGAAGCTGCAAAACTTGTGGTTAGTTTTGGCGGCTCTATTTCAGGTGAGCATGGCGATGGACAATCTAAAGCTGATTTGCTGGATATTATGTATGGCCCTGAGCTGGTAAATGCCTTTCGCGAGTTCAAAGAAATATGGGACCCTGAATGGAAAATGAACCCCGGCAAGATTACAGAGCCTTATGGCCAGCTTAGTAATATGCGTACAGGTGCAGACTATGCACCGTTGGAACCTAAGACACATTTTCAATTCCCTGATGAGGAATACAGTTTTTCTCGTGCCATGTTGCGTTGTGTAGGGGTGGGGGAATGTCGTCGTTCAGAAGGGGGCACCATGTGTCCCAGCTATAGAGTTACGCACGAAGAGCGCGACTCTACACGCGGCCGCGCACGTATGCTTTTTGAAATGCTGCAGGGCGATGTGGTAGATGGCTGGAAAGATGAGAAAGTAAAAGAATCCCTCGATCTCTGTCTGGCATGTAAAGGCTGTAAAGGAGACTGCCCTGTAAATGTGGACATGGCTACATACAAAGCTGAATTTTTATCTCATTACTATAAAGGGAAGGCACGTCCGCGCACTGCCTATACATTCGGGCTTATATACTGGTGGTCGCGTATGGCTTCTGTACTACCCGGTATAGCTAATTTCTTTACCCAGGCACCAATTGTAAGCGATATAGTAAAGTTTATTGGTGGTATTGCACCACAAAGGAAAATGCCCGAGTTCGCAAAGCAAACATTCAGGCAGTGGTTTGTAAACAGGAAAAAAAGTATTAACACTTTTACCAGGCCAAAGGTTATTTTATGGACGGATACTTTCAATAATTTCTTCCTACCTGAGACGCTTATAGCCGGGGTAGAAGTGCTGGAAGCTGCTGGCTTTGAAGTAGTAATTCCAAAGCAATCATTATGTTGTGGTCGCCCGCTTTATGATTTCGGTATGCTGGATACAGCTAAGAACATGCTCCACGAAATATTGCATTCCCTGCAAAAGGAAATACGTGAAGGCATGCCGGTAGTAGGCTTGGAGCCCAGTTGTATTGCGGTATTCCGCGATGAAATGACCAACCTCTTTCCGCATGACCATGATGCACAGCGACTCAAAATGCAAACATTTACACTTGCAGAGTTTCTCGAAAAGAAAGCACCGGATTTTAAAATACCTAAGCTAAATAAAAAAATATTGCTGCACGGTCATTGCCACCATAAAGCAATAATGAAAATAAAAGATGAAGACACTTTATTGCAAAAAATGAGCGATGATTATAAGTTGCTGGACTCAGGCTGCTGTGGTATGGCAGGTTACTTTGGGTATGAAAAAGGAGAACACTATGAAGTATCACTTAAAGTAGGCGAGCATGAATTATTGCCGGCCGTAAGAAATGCAGATAAAGATACCCTCATAGTTACAGATGGCTTCAGCTGTAGGGAGCAGATAGATCAGGAAACAGACCGTAAGGGTTTGCATATAGCCCAGGTATTGCAAATGGCAATAAGGGAAGGTGAAACAGCTAATAAAAGTGAAAAGTATCCTGAGTGGAAATATACAGAGGGTATGAAGTTGGAGAAAAGTAAAAAGCAGAAAAGATTTGAACTTGCCATAGGCGCAGCTGTGCTTGGTACTATTTTGTTGGTTTCTTCAGCAGGAAGGAAAAAGAAATAAACTTATTCATTATGAAAGCAAAAACAGTAACAAAACCTGTGGGCAAATTTGGGAGTGCAATAGGTAAGGGACTTATCGCCGGCCTAGTAGGTACAGTAGCAATTACTGCATCGCAGATGATAGAGATGAAGATAGCGAAGCGCAAAGGAAGCACTGCGCCCGCTGATGCTGCAAGCAAAGCGCTGGATATAAAACCTGCTACTGAAGCAGACAAGCAAAAGTTTTCGCAGGAGGTTCATTGGACTTATGGTACGCTTTGGGGCATAGCAAGAGGCCTGCTGTCATTAGCCGGTGTCAAGCGCTGGACAGCAACCACTGCTCACTTTGCAGCCGTACTTGGTACAGCTATGATTATTGAGCCTGCACTTAAAGTTGCGCCACCTGTAAAGGAATGGAGCAAAGAAGATATTTTAAAAGATATGCTGCATCATGCAGTATATGCCATAGCCGCTGGCTTAGTGTACGATGCTATTATGAATGATTGATGTGTTAATGCTAATAATAAAAAAGTAGTGCAATAATATATGCACTACTTTTTGTTTGTACCTGTTATTAAATTTTTCTTATTATCACTCTTGCCGGCCCTCCGTCACTATCTTTTATTTTTAACGGCAGGCATATCATTTCATATTCACCAGCCAATATGTCTTTTAGCACTAGTCCTTCTATTATTACTATAGATGCTCCAAGTACTGCTCTATGCACTTCAGGGTCATTTTCTTTGCTGCCAAGTGATAAGTAGTCAACACCTATACAATTCACCTCTTTACTTACAAGATAATTTGCAGCCTCTGTACTTAGATATACATAATCTTCAGTAAATGGTTTATTTGTCCAGTCTGCATCAGAGTTGCGCGTGCGAAACAGTATTCGGTCTCCTTTTTCTATAGGTATATCTTTTATTTCTTCCAGGCTTATTTTTTCTTTATCCTTTATCTCTATTACCCGCGCATGTCCTACTAGTTTGTCGAGGCCTATAGATGCAACATCCGCACCATCTTTATAAAAATGCAGGGGCGCATCTACATGGGTGCCAACATGCGCTGTGGTGGATATGCCCGTAACATTGGCCTCTGCACCATCTTTGCCAATTTCTTCAGCTTTATATATATGTACTGCGGGATCTGTAGGCCAGCGGACCATCCCATCAAATATGGTTGCTGATACGTCAATCCATTTCTCTGTCTTATAGTGTTGCTCTTCCATCTTGTTATGTTGATCATGTCACACACCTTTGCTCGGTTACAACAGTTTTAAGAATTATGCCATCATACCCTGAATGCCAATTTTTTAGCGCTTCATTCACACTTAGTTATCATTGCTTCGCCAGCTCTATTATGGCTTTCCCATCTACTACGTCTTTATCATAACCACTATTCACCACGTTTATCATTGCCAGCCCCAGTTCATGCAATGTGCAAAATCCATTGGGAGCCAATGCTCTGCCTATAGGGAATAGCCAGTTAATATATTTATAGAATGAGTGTACATGCTTAAGTCCCTTTATCGGTTTTATAAATCCCGGCCTGAAGGCATAAGCTCTTTTAAAAGGCAGTTTGCGCAAATCATTTTCAGTTTTGCCCTTCACCCTTGCCCACATACTTCTGCCTTTCTCAGTGCCATCCGTTCCTGCACCGGAAATGTAGCAAAAGGTCATATCGCTATTATGCTTGCTTAGCTTTTCTGCCACATGCATGGTAAGCGTATAGGTTACTTTGTAATAATCTGCTTCTTTCATCCCCACAGAAGATACACCCAGGCAAAAGAAGCAGGCATTGTATCCTTTCAGCTGCTCCTCTATAGCACTGAGGTCATAAAAGTCATTATGAATAATTTCCTTCAGCTTCGGGTGCTTCATCTCTACAGACTTCCTCGTCAATGCAAGCACAGCTTCCACCTTCGGGTTTTGCAGGCATTCGTATAGTACGCCTTCTCCCACCATTCCCGTCACTCCTGTCACTATTACTCGTAGTTTTTCATTAGCCATAGATTACAGCATTTAGCTGTATAAAGATAAAGGAGTTCTGCTTGGCTATACACAACTATTACTTGTCCTATTAGTCTTCAGGCAACATTTGCGGATTGTAAAGAATTTCCCACAGGTGCCCGTCAGGGTCCTGGAAATAGCCGGAGTACCCGCCCCAGAATGCCTTTTGCGCTGGTTTGGTAATAGTAGCGCCTGCTCTTTTAGCCTGCTCCATTATAATATCTACTTCTTCCTTGCTGTGTGTCATATACCCAATAGAGAATTCTGATGATGATCGTTCAGTCTTTTTCGTCTTTGAGTCCAATGCAAGATTAGTTCTTGCATACAAGGCCAGTTTCATGCCATGTTTCAGGTCAAAGAAGGCAGCTTCGCCATGTTCATATTCTTGCCCTATTATACCATTCGATGAAAGGCCCATGCCTTCACGATAAAATTTGAACGATTTTTCTATATCGTCCACTCCCAGTGTCAATACTGTGAATCTTGGTTCCATGTTTGTTGATTTGGTGTTTATTTCTCTGAATGCAGATAGTGTTAGCAAAAATAGCAGGCCAATAATGATAGATGTTTTTTTCATAGCAGCACGAAGGTAGGCTGCACATCAATCAGCCAATTTGTAAAAACGCGACAAAATTATAATTGAGATGGCTGGCAACCCGTGTATCGCACTATATCCTTAGTAAGATGAGAATGGTCATAATAACCACATATATCAGCAATGTCCTGCAGGGTTAAATTACGGTGTTGTTGTATTACGTTCAGGGCTTCTTTGTACCGCATTATATTGCTGAGTTCCTTAGCTGATAAGCCTACATATTTTTTAAATAAGCGTTCTATTTGCCTTGTAGTGTGGTAGTGCCTTTCTGCCAGCTCAGTTATTCGCACATTGCCCTTATGCTGTTGTATATCCTGCACTATGTTTAATACTGTAGGTAAGTTATTACTAAGCTTAACAGTGAAGAAATGATTTAGTTCATCAGCCTTAAAGGTTAGCTTTCTTATTCCTTGCAGCCATGTGTCTTCCAGCTCTGTAGTTTGGTTAGTCAGGCCATCTAGTTTGCAGTCTTTGCTGAATAAGCTTAACGAGCCTGGTCTAAAGCGAACACCCATTAACCGGTTTGTACGGTGCATCAGTGTTATCTTATACCGGGTCATTGCCCCTACCAGGTACATTTTCCCTTGTTTCATCACATAGTTTTCACTTTCTATTTTGCAATCGCTGCCCGCATTTAGTATAATATCAACACATCCGTCCGCAATATCTTTTCTTCAGTGATCTTATGCTGTTCACCGCCGGCCACCCAGTAGGCATCAATATAGTTTGCCAGTATTCCCTCAGGTTGTGTTTGGTGATAAATCATGATAATGCACTACTCCGAATTTCGGAAATTTTAAGGATAAATGAGTAGTGGTGATCTGTTTAAGCAGTAAACCCGCATATAGTGCGGGTTTACTAAGCTGTGGCCATGCCAGGAATCGAACCTGGATCTGGAGCTTCGGAAACTCTCATACTATCCATTGTACTACACGGCCGGTACTTCTGGTTTGCGCCAAAGTTATTGCAATTTTAGTGTCTTTTCAAGCTGCCGCCAGTATAGTTGTATAATGTATCCCTTAAGCTTTCAGTAAGCTTTTTTTACTAATTCGATATTCTGTTCTATATTGTCGCCTCAATTCAAATAGATAGTGCATGTCGGCAAAAATGACAAAGCTTGCAGTAATAAAAGTGGTCAAAGATTTTCTTTTGGCCAGCCGCCTGCTGCAAATACTGCAACCCTTAAATAAATTTTTCTTTTTCATTTATAATTTCAATTTGCTCACCTCATGGGTTCATAAGAACAAGAAGGCAAATTTGCTGACTAATGATTTCTATCGCCCTGTCAGGAAGTATGAGGATCGTGAAAAAAGCTT
>JAFDXS010000133.1 GCA_018267795.1 Bacteroidota bacterium
TTCCCGCAGGAAATCATATAGCTCACCTTTGCCTTTTCGTACGCCTTCCAGGCTGCCAAAGCCTTCTATATGCGCTTTACCACAGTTAGTAATAATGCCGTGAGTAGGCAGTGCAACATCGCAATAGGAAGCTATTTCGCGCAGGTGGTTGGCACCCATTTCTATAACGGCCATCTCTGCATCTTTTTTTATTTTCAGCAGGGTAAGTGGTACGCCAATGTGATTATTCAGATTACCCTCGGTTGCATAGGTTTTAAATTTCTTGCTTAATACTGCTGTTATTAGCTCTTTTGTGGTTGTTTTACCGTTAGAACCTGTAATGGCTATAAATGGTATATCGAAATGCCTGCGGTGATGGCGTGCTAATGCCTGTAGTGCAGCTAATACATTTTCTACTACTATGCAGCGTTCGTCCGTATTATATATGGGCTCATCGATCACTGCATACGCTGCACCTTTTTCAAGGGCTTGTGCAGCAAATGTATTGCCATTAAAATTATCACCTTTTAGCGCAAAGAATATATCTCCCTGCTTGAGTTTGCGTGTATCTGTTTGTACAGAAGGGTATTGAAGATATAATTGGTATAATGCCGAAATGTCCAAAGCCAATAGTTTAGTGTAAAAATAAAAAACCCCTTTCGTATTGAAAGGGGTTTCTATTATAAGAAGTAGTTTAATTAACCTTTTCTTTTTTCTTTACCGAAGTGGTTACCTGCAGTTTCTCTGTTGTCACCGTTAGGACTGCCTAAGCGATCCATAACGCAACGGAAACCTACGGTAGAGCTAGCCTGGTTAGCCTGCATGAAACGGCGTGTGCCTGGAGACATGTAGTAAGCGCGATCAGCCCATGAAGCACCTTTGATAACTTTAGATTCGTTGTTGATAAGAGAAGTAACACCGTAATTGTAAGTAAACTGAGAAGTGCTGTCGCCATCGCCATAATCTCTTGCATCAGGATATTTCAACACCAGGTTTTCGTTTTCTTTAGCCTGAATTTCTTCAGGAGTCATTACTCTTCTTTCCAGCTGACCAATGCTATCCTTATCTTCCAGTGAGCCATCTTCAGCGTTGCGTTTGTAAGTATCATAAACGTTACCGCGGAAAGGACGGAAATCAGACTGTTCCTCATTTGTAGGACGATAAGTATCCAATGTCCACTCGCTCACGTTACCGGCCATGTTATACAGACCGAAAGCGTTTGGTTTGTAAGAATAAACCGGAGCAGGTATATCAGCGTTATCATTCAAGCCACCGGCAACACCCATTTGGTCGCCAGCACCACGTTTGAAGTTGCCTAAGAACTCACCCTGGTATTCGTTGCGAAGACCATAGCGTGTAGTATTTTTAGCACCCCAAGGGTAAGTATTGCGTTCAGTGATAACTTCTTCACCACGACGGCGTTTAGTTTCAGGCTGAGGATTGTTTGATATTAAGCCCAGAGCAGCGTATTCCCATTCAGCTTCTGTTGGGAGACGGTAGTTTGGTAACAGGTAACCATCAGAATAGTCAACGTTACGTTTGCCTGCACCACCCGGGTCAAGATCTTTTTTCTTGCTGTGGCCTGGAGTACCTTCGTACTGGCCAGATGCATATGTAGTAGTAGTAAATACGTCTTCATTCACCTGGTTAGGGTTTTTCTTCAGCATACCGTTTTTAATAAGTATGTACTCATTAACACGATCACTGCGCCATTTACAGTATTCGTTAGCCTGGTACCAGTTTACGCCTACTACAGGATAGTAGTTGTAAGCTGCATGGCGGAAGTAGTATTCTACCAGCGGTTCGTTATAAGCAAGAGCACGGCGCCAAACAGTAGAGTCAGGCAGTACTTTCTGCATTAATTCTGGATAGTCATTAGAATAAGCACGTTTCATCCAGTAGGTGTATTCACGGTAGTGAACGTTAGCTACTTCGGTTTCATCCATATAGAATGAAGAAACAGATACTGTGCGAGGAGTGTTATTGCGCTCTACGGTAGGGAGATCATCCTCAACTTGTCCCATTGTAAATCGGCCACCTTCTACAAAAGTGAGGCCCGGTCCCATCTGCTGTCCAGGATAGTTAGGAACATCAAAGCCACCCAGCTTTGAGTCATTATAATCCCAACCTGTCTTATCAGAAACACCGCTGTGAGATTTCTTAGAAGAGCAACTTGTAAAAACAGTAGCTGCCCCTATACACAGCAAGCTCACGCCGAAGAGAGTTCTTTTCATAATCAGAGAAAAATATTTGCTACGAATCTGGTTGAAAAATTGTTAAAAGTGTTACAATGTTAGAGCATTCTTTTCAAAATGTCAAGCGTTCAATTAATTAGAACAAAAAAAACTTCAATTTTTTGATACATACCATGATAATAATCTTTAAAGTTTATCGTTTTTATGTAGCTGCAGGTACATTGTGAATAATGCTGAGGCACTTAAATATTCTGTAATTTTGTTAATACGCACCGATTTTTTAAAGATAAAAAATATTAACTGTACTATCTCCATGAGAATAGAAAAAACTATTACTACCCTGTGTCTTTGTCTTTTGTGCGGTTTTTCGGCACTTGCAGATAGCAACAGCTATCATGTTGACAAGAAAGATATATATGACGGCTATATATATGAGAGGATAGAGCTGAACAATTATGCACTTCCTAATGTGCAGCTAATCAGTGCCGTATATGACAATAGTATAAATCTGCCCGATAGCGCAAAAATGGCTGATGCAAACAAGTTTAAGCTAAAGCTGGGCATGGAGCGAAAAAAACCTTTCGTGCTGGTACAGGTACCTGTGTATTCAAAAGATGCAACAGGACATCCCAGACAACTAACGGACTTTGCTCTTATCATAGACGAACAACCTGTAAAGAGTGCAGGCGGCCTGGGGAAAATGGAAAAAACTACCGGTGCAACACCTTCTGTGCTACATACCGGTAACTGGTATAAGATAGCTGTAAACAGTACTGGGCTTTATAGAGTAGATTATGATTTTCTTACGAATGCGGGTATCAGCACGGCAGGCATAACGCTGAATAACATACGTGTATATGGAAACGGAGGTAATATGCTGCCGGAAAATAACGCCATACCGCGTGCAAAGGATCTTGTAGAAAACAATATATGGGTAGTAGATAATAATGGCAACGGTACTTTTGATAAAGGAGACTATTTCATTTTTTATGCGGTAGGGCCTACCGGATGGGCAGAAGATAGTGCAAACAGGCGCTTTACACACATAACTAATATCTACGAAGACAAAGCTTACTACTTCCTCAACTTCGACCAACCCGGTACAGGTAAGCGTGTGCCCGGCCAGGCAAGTGTGCCAACGGCAAATGAAACTGTAAACAGCTTTAATGCCTACGCACTGCACGAGCAGGAGCTAGTAAACCTGGGCCCTTTTGGCCGTGAGTGGTGGGGTGAAGAATATAGTAACAATCCCGGCAAGAGCTTAAGCGGTACTATTAGCTTCAATCTTGGACCTGTGGTAGATTCACTTGATATAGTTGCTGCTCTTGGTAATGTATCTAGTTCTGGCAGCAACAGTTTTAGTGTAACGCTTAATGGAGCACCACTGGGCAGTGTTGCGCTAGGGGCTGCCACTGGGGGCACCTGGGCAGTAGATGAGGAAGTAGGAGAATGGAAGCTTCCGTTTTCAGGCGCTTCAGCCAATATAGGCCTTACCTATAATCCCGGTGCCAGCGATGCAAAGGGATACCTGAACTTTATAGAAATTAATTGTCGCCGCGGATTGACGTTTACTGACGCACAAATGAACTTCAGGGACTTGAATAGTGTGGGCGCAGGAAAAGTAGCAAGCTATGAGATAAACGGGGCGAGCGGTGCTACGCAGGTATGGGATGTAACAAATCCGCTGGCTCCTATAAGAATGCAGGGAACGCTGAGTGGCAGTAAATACACATTTATACAGGATGCAGGCACGCTGCATGAGTTTACAGCAATGAATAGCACAAGTCTGCAGGCGCCAGCATACGTAGGCACGGTACCCAACCAGGACCTACATAGCCTGGGCGCAGCAGATCTGATAATAGTGTCTTATCCTGACTTTATGGATGCTGCCAATCAAATAGCTGACTTCCACCGCCAGCATGATAATATACGTGTAGCAGTAGCATCTACTACGCAGGTATATAATGAGTTCTCCTCAGGCGGCCAGGATATAAGCGCGATACGCGATTTTGCAAAAATGTTTTACGATAATGCAGGAATGGATAGCACTGCTATGCCTAAAAACATATTGCTATTTGGGGCAGCTTCTTACGACTATAAAAATCGTATAGCTAACAATAGCAATTATGTGCCTACATACGAATCAATAGAATCTCACGATCCTATAAACAGCCATGCTTCTGATGACTTCTTCGGAATGCTGGACAGCGCAGAGGACATAAATAATACCAACATATACAACACCTTGGATATAGGTATAGGTAGAATACCTGTGTATAATATCTCCGATGGGCAGAACATGGTAAATAAGATAAAGGCGTATAAGAGCAGTCCAGCTTTAGGACCATGGCGCATATCTGCAACCTTTGTTGCAGACAATGAAGATGGTGCAGGCCAGCACATGACAGATGCTGAGGATGTCTCAGAATTAATAGGACAAAAAAGCAAAGATCTTTATAACGATACTAAAGTGTATGTGGATGCTATACCTACCATATCAACCCCGGGTGGCCCAAGATGCCCGAATGCTAATCAGGCTATAAATAACCAGGTATATAAAGGCACCTTTATGATAAACTATACCGGTCATGGTAATACAGCGGTATGGGCATCAGAACGTATATTGACACAGGATGATTATAATAGCTGGAACAATGTAAATGCCTTACCTTTTATAATAACCGCCACTTGCGATTTTGGACAATTTGATAATCCCGCAGTAATATCTGCCGGAGAACAACTGGTGCTGAAAAACAATGGTGGCGTAATAGCTGCCATAACTACTACACAGGAAACCTATGAAGGTGAAAATAAGGTGCTGGATATAAGTTACCTAAGTATGCAGTTCAGCCATTATGCTGATGGCAGCTGGAATAATTTTGGCGATGCATTTCGCAAGGGGAAAAATATTACTTACAGTGCACATAGCAGTGGCCTTGCTAACTATCGTAAGTTTACTTTATTGGGTGATCCTGCACTTGTTCCCGACTTTCCTGAATACTTTGTGCATACGGATACGATTAAAGATGGCGTGACAGGAGCCGTAACAGACTCAATGAAAGCACTGGGCCTGTATGTAGTAAACGGCAGTGTAACTGATGTGAACAGAAACCTTCTAAATAATTTCAATGGCAACCTGGATGTAACCATATTTGACAAACCAAGAACGGTAGGAACGGTTACCGGGCTCAATAAAACTTTTAATGTACAGGACAATATTATATACAAAGGGAAAGTGAGCGTAATAAACGGTAAGTTCTCTTATACCTTCATTTCGCCCAAGGATATTAATTATGACTACGGCAATGGGAAAATAAGCTACTATGCAGAAAATGGCACTACAGATGCTGCAGGCGCTGAAGATTCAACAGTAGTAATAGGTGGCTTCTCCGATCATGCAATAACTGAAGATAACCCGCCGATAGTAAAGCCTTATATGAACGATACACTTTTTCAGAACGGTGGTATCACGGGCAGCAACAGCCTGCTATATGTACAGCTGTATGATGAAACAGGTATAAACGTATCAGGCAACGACGTGGGGCATGACCTTACTGCTGTGCTGGACGGTGACATACAAAACCCATACATCCTTAACAATTCTTACCAGTCATTACCTAATTCTTACCAAAGAGGATATGTGTCTTTCCCTATGCAGGGGCTCACAGTGGGTAAGCATACCATTACCGTAAAAGCATGGGATGTAAATGACAATTCAGGCGAAGGGACTGTGAATTTTGAAGTTGTTGACGGAAATATAATGAAGGTGGAAAATGTAATGACCTATCCTAACCCTTTTAGAGATATTATTCATTTCGTTTTTGATCACAACCACCCTGATGAACAACTGAATGTAGAGATAAATATATATAATACGTCTGGTGGTCTTATGAAGACACTGAAGCAGCAAATAGAGGCTACAGGAAGCAGAACTGATGAAATAACCTGGGATGGCACTGATAATAATGGTACAAAACTAATGTCAGGAGTGTACATTTGCAGAATGAAGATTGCCACGGCAAATGGAATTGAGAGCATGGCATACCAAAAAGTAGTACTTATCCGTTAGAGAACCCAGGTTGTTAATAATTAATTTGAAATTATCACGTATTATTGCAACTTCCACAGAGAGACAATTGAAAAAAATAAAAATAAATATCAACAGAATGCCAAAACGCTTTGCTTTTATTGGCCTGAGCCTTGCACTGGGACTAAGTTCTGCTGCTTTTGCACAGTCTAAAACAAATTTAGATGGGACTACTAATACGCTATCTACCGCAGTTCCATTTTTAAGAATTTCACCTGACGCAAGAGCGGGGGGTATGGGAGATGCAGGTATAGCAGTATCACCAGATGCCAATGCTCAATACTGGAACGTAGCCAAGATACCTTTTTGCGAAAAGAACTATGGTATCTCTGCCACATATACACCATGGTTGAAAGACCTGGTTCCTGATATATTTCTTGCTTATATATCTGGTTATTTTAAGTTTGGACAGGATGGCAGCAGGGCAATAAGTGCTTCAATGCGCTATTTCTCCCTTGGTAAT
>JAFDXS010000134.1 GCA_018267795.1 Bacteroidota bacterium
GTAAGCAAGCGGCCCAATGCAAACCAACTTTCCTGCGGCAGCTTGCCCTGCGATATAGCAACGAATGTGCAAAGTCTTGCCTCAGAGGCCAGCAAATCGTAATAGCTGCTATCCCGAATGTGCTCAGTAACATTATAGCCTATAGTAAGCAGGTGTTTAGAGCGGTCATAGAGGAAGCTATAGTCCATATCTGCCAGCTCATCGCAGATGTCTGCCAGCTTTTCGAGCGCATGTATGCGCTCATTTATATTATTGATGCCTTTTACTATTGCGGAACGGAATTCGTCCAGCCATTTTGCTTCTGCTTCTGTATGATCCTCATTTGTGCCATTGCTGATGATCTTAAGCATATAGGTGCATGTGCCCAAAAGCTCGTGCAGCGATACAATGCGAACGTCTGTGATAATAGCAAACTTAGGCGGTGTATCTCTTAGCTGAAGCCAGGGAGCGATATGCAACAAATCATTTAGCATATTGCGGCACTGCGCATCCAACTCCTGTGCCCACCATGACCCTTCATCATCGACAAGACCCATACTGGCAACAATCTTTTCAGACGAAGAAATTAATTTATCCAGATAATTTTTTGCGGTGGAAAGATTTAAGACAGGAGTTTCGCAAAATGTATTGATGTCTGCACTCATTTCCTGCAGCAAATCATTTTCGGGTACGTAGTCTTCAAGCACGCGGAAAGTATCGCGAATGCCTGAGAATAAACGAGGCGACAATATTTTTTGATGCGATAGCTGGGCTATACCCTGGCGCAATGTGAGCAGGTGGCCAGCAAGATTGCCGCTATCAACAGATGAAATATACAGAGGCAATAGTGGCTGCAGCGTGAGCGTGTCGTACCAATTATAAAAATGGCCGCGGTAGCGCTCCATGCGTTGCAGTGTGTTTATAGTGCCGGTAGTACGTTCTATAAACTGCTGTGCCTGGATATAGCCAAAATCATAGGCGGACAAATTGGCTAATAAAGCCAGGCCTATATTAGTGGGCGATGTGCGGTGTGCAATGACAGGTACCGGCTGCTCCTGGAAATTGTCAGGTGGTAGCCAATTCTCCTCGGCATTGACAAATGTTTGAAAGAAAGCCCAGGTCTTACGCGCAATTTTTTCGAGAAATATATGCTGATCCTCAGTGATGTCGGCCAGGCGTTTTTGTTGTGGTTTACTGAGCCACCAGGCTATGAACGGAGAAATTATCCAGGAAATTAATACGGGTGCTGCTACAACCAGGCGTAGCGGATGGTACATGCTGATATACACGAATGCCACTAACGAAATAGATGGCGCAAACCACATGGAGCGATAAGAAAGATAAATGCTGGCATCATTGCTGAATTTGAGCATGCCCGAAGGTGTCCATTGCAGCAACTTCCTGTTGGATATTAGCATGCGCCAATTGGTGCGTGCTATGGCATCAAGATTTTTGAATGCCTCATAAGGCAGGCAAACTATAGTATAGGCATTGAAAAGAATGTTTTCGCTAAGTCTGGTAAAGGAAAGCAGCAGATGCTGCCTCAGGCGCATTTCTGATGGCTGGTGCAATGCAGCCCATAAAGACGAGACAACAGATGGCAACAATATAATGATAACAACGGCAGATGTCCAGAATATGGGATGAGGTAAAATAGTCCAGCCTAACAATAGTAAAACCGTGAAGGCAATAGGAATAAGGCTACGCCTGATATTGTCAAATATCTTCCAGCGCGAAAGGCGGGATAAAGGGTTTTTGTGAATATGTCTATCAGCACGCGGGCACCATGGTAATGCCCATGATGCAATTTGCCAGTCGCCGCGCACCCAGCGATGCCGCCTGTTAATGTCGACACTATAGCGTGAGGGATATTCCTCATAGAATTGTACATCCGTAAGCAGCCCGGAACGTGCAAAGCAACCTTCCAGCAAATCGTGACTAAGAATGCGGTTTTTAGGGAACATATCTTTTACGGCCAACTCAAATGCGTCTATATCGTATATGCCTTTGCCAATAAAAGAACCTTCTTTGAAAAGGTCCTGGTAAACATCTGAGGTAAGACGTGTATATGGATCAATGCCGGGCTCACTGGCATGCATGCGCGTGTACAGAGAGCTGCCGGCATTAGGCATGCTTACAGACACGCGGGGCTGAAGGATACCATAGCCATCTGTAACGCGCAATTTTTTTTCATTGTAATAAGGCTGGTTGAGCGGATGGGCCATAGTGCCTACCAGTTTCCATGCGGCATCTCTTGGTAGCTGCGTGTCAGTATCCAGCGTGATAATATATTTTACAGGCCCGAGGGATTGATAGTCACCTACTATGAGTGAAAACTTATCCGATGCATGGCCTCGTAACAAAGCATTCAGATCTGCCAGCTTGCCGCGTTTACGTTCGTGTCCCATCCAAATACGATCATGCTTGCTCCAGACACGCGGGCGGTGAAAGAGAAAGAAGATATTATTCTCTCTGCCATATTTTGTGTTTAGCTCTTCTATGCATGTTTTTGCTAGCTGTATCAAGCTTTCGTCAGAAGGAAGGGTTTCCTGGTGAGCATCCGGGAAATCAGTAAGCAGGGCAAAATGAAGATTGGCGTCACGATTGGCGAGGAAACGCACCTCAAGCGATTCAGCCAGTGATTTTACTTCGTTTTCATTTGCCAGCATAGATGGTACAACCACCATACTGCGAAAGGCTGAAGGAATACCTTTGGCAAAATTCATCCGGGGCAAATGCGCTGGTGGTATGAGGAGCGTAGTAAGCCAGTTGGTAAGCGCAATAGCAAGCTGACTTGCGGAGAGTATGAATAAAAAAGCGAGTATAACGAGCAGCCATAAATGCATGCCTCGTGTATAGGCGTTAGCAAACATTATAGAGCCGATGACTAAGGAGATAAGGCTAATGCTCCCCAAATAGTATAATAAAGGACGATGATGTATGCTATAGCGTACCTTGTCGGATGCAGGGCATTGCATGTTCGCCATTTTTTCGGTTTCTCGCAAACCTTTCCCGATGAGATAATAGCCTACATGATTTTTCCTATCGCTGCCAATTGCATTTGCTGCATTGTCCCTGGCAAGCTTTATGACGATGTCAGTTACTTCCTTTTCAGAATGCTGACTGTACTTTGATATTCTTTCAATGGCATGCCTGTAATTATCCCTGGTAGCAAAATCCATTGATGCATATATAGCGTCTGCTTCTTGTTTTAATGTTTGTTCTACAATGCTGTGTTCCTCTACAAAATCAGCCCAGTCGGTAGCGCCTAAAAAACGGAGACTGCCAATACTATTGCTTACAGAAACCTGGTCAGCAGCCTGCTTTTGGTTTTCGGCAAACACCAATTCATTGCTGGTAAGGCCCTTTTCTGAAAGGAGTTGTTCCATCCATGTAAGGGGCAGTGAAAGAGAAGGCCCTTTCCATAATAGCTGGCGGGTGAGCTCGGCAACAAAAGAGCTTTCCATAGGCGGGTTAGAACGCGCCATATCGGCAACAACGAGAATGAGGCTTTTGGCATCTTTTTCTACTGTTTCCATCATTTGTCGCGCCCAATAATCAGCAAGATTTTGATTGATCCTGTCGATGGCAATGCGTACGGAAACACGGCGCATATTCTCCAGAAGCGCCAGGCGTAGCATAATTGGAATAGCCCAGAGCTCGCCCAACTGAAGTGGTGTAACTGACTGGTAAGCCTTAATGAAACCGCTAAGGCTTTCCATATCGATACGACCATCGCTATGAGATATTATTTCAAGTGCTAAATCATATACGCGTGGCAGAGATGCTGAGGGACCGTTCGCAAGACTTGGCAGACTTTCGCTATAGCCCTTGGGCAAATGCCGTTTGCCAATGCGTATTTGTTCTTCTATGAGATAGTAATTATCCAGCAGCCATTCGCCTGCCGGGGTAATCATGTGGCCATCCTTTATGGCATCTGTTAGTAAGTTGCGAACTTCGAGCAGTATTTTGTCATTCGCATCAAGGCGTTTTAGCAAACGATCGGGAACGCGCTCCTTTTTTGTTTTGTGTGTATGGGCGAGATACTTGCCATGATGCTCCAGTTGGTCTGCATTAAATAATTCAGAACGTAAGGGCAATTCTTCATTTGCAAACTTCCTGGTAAAATCACTTTCAATAAAGTATACGCGCAGGTGTGATAGTAGTTCATGAACGGTTTTGCTCTTCACCTGCATAGTTTGGTGTTTTGATAATTTGAGCCTTAAATATGGATATTAAGTAAGGCGAATGAAAAACTATATAGTATGTATCAACTGAAGTATATAAGCGGATACAATAAAATCGTGCCTAAGAGAAATAATAATGTATTTATTAAGATGTTATGCGAGGTGCGTGTGCACAAAAAGCTTTCTTATATGTCTGGAATGTATGTGTGTATGCGCCTGTGTTTTTTGTAAATTTGAGGCATGCCAAGGCCCGCAGTAATACAAATTCCTATAAGGAAAGTGAATAACGATGAAATGATCGATGGGGAAGATGTGCTGGCAAGCGAAGAGCCACTTGAAATAAGGCTGGTGTATGGGCCGGAAGCGAACCGGGTACAAAAAAGTATATCTGTAACCATGTGTACACCAGGGGATGATTTTGAGCTGGCAAGAGGATTTTTATATACTGAGGGTATTATTAACTCTAAAGAAGACATACTATCTGTAAAGCATTGCAATGGGGAAAATGAAAATGTAGTGAAAGTGGAGCTTAATGAGCAGGTAGCTATAGATATGAGCAAGTTGGAGCGGCATTTTTATACTACATCCAGTTGTGGGGTATGTGGCAAGTCTTCGATAGAGGCGGTGCGTGTGGTGTGCAAAAATATTGTAGATGATACTGGCCTGCGATTTGAAAGCAATATTATTTATCAACTACCAGAAGTATTGCGTCAGAAGCAAATGGTGTTTGAACGGACGGGTGGTTTGCATGCATCAGCTTTGTTTGACAGTGAAGGAAACTTGATATTGCTAAGAGAAGATGTGGGCAGGCATAATGCGCTGGATAAACTGATCGGCGCAGCACTGGAGAATGGCATGTTGCCATTAAATAAATATCTCCTGTTACTGAGCGGGCGTGCAAGCTTTGAACTGATACAGAAAGCAACAATGGCAGGGATAAAGATAGTAGCTGCTGTAGGGGCACCATCGAGCCTGGCAGTGCAAATGGCAGAAGATGCGGGGATAACGCTCATTGGTTTTTTGCGTGGCGAGCGTTTTAATATATATACAGGCAAAGAAAGAATTATAATTTAGTATTAGTTATGAAAATCCGTATAAAAGGTAACTCTGTAAGGATGCGCCTTTCGAGAACCGAGGTGGAGCAATTTGGTAAAGAAGGTTACCTGGAAGAAAGCACTGCGTTTGGGAATGGTACATTTATATATGCATTAGAGAAAAGCAAAGAAGGGACAGAACTTAGGGCAGATATGGCAGGACAAAAAATAATCATGTATGTGCCTGACAGCATAGCAACTGAGTGGACAAATACGGATATGGTGGGCTGCAGTAATAATATGAGCCTGGCAAATGGCGAACAGGTTTTTCTGCTGCTGGAGAAAGATTTTAAATGCATAGACGCCGGAGTAACAGAAGACCAATCGGACAATTATGAAAACCCACTAACAAGCTGTGACTAATGAAAGAAGAACAGAAACATATACCAAATGCTGAAAACCCGGAGACATTTCTGAATCTGAAACTGTCGAAACCTAAAACTGTAGCGGCAGGTTTGCCTGCTGTGCTGATAAGTGCCCGGCATGTGTTTGGCGCTATGGGTGTGGGCAGGGGTATGAAGGCGTTGCTGAAGCTGAATCAAAAAGATGGTTACGATTGTCCCGGTTGTGCATGGCCGGACCCTGATGATGAACGCTCACCAATAGCAGAGTATTGCGAAAATGGCGCTAAAGCCATAGCTGAAGAAGCAACTACTAAGGCACTGTGGGCTAAGTTCTTCACGGAAAATTCGGTGAGTGCATTGTCGGAGCTGAATGATTATGAGATAGGGAAGAAAGGCAGGGTAGCAGAGCCAATGTATTTACCGCAGGGGGCAACATATTATCAGCCAATAAGCTGGGAAGCTGCATTTAAGAAAATAGCAGAACAACTGAATAAACTGCAAAGCCCGGATGAAGCTGTGTTTTATACATCGGGGAGGACAAGTAATGAAGCGGCCTATTTATATCAGTTGTTTGTAAGAGAATATGGCACCAATAACTTGCCTGATTGCTCTAATATGTGCCATGAGTCAAGCGGGGTGGCGCTGACAGAATCGCTGGGTATAGGAAAGGGTTCGGTGAAGCTGGAGGATTTTTATCATACCGATGTTATTATCATATTGGGACAGAACCCCGGTACTAATCATCCGCGTATGCTGAGTGCCTTGCAAAAGGCTAAGGAAAACGGAAGTATTATTATTGCCATCAATCCATTGCATGAGGCCGGGTTAATAGGCTTTAGCAATCCGCAGACGGTGAAGGGAATGCTGGGAATGGATACCAAGCTCGCAGATATGTTTCTGCAGGTAAAGATAAATGGAGATATGGCCTTGCTGAAGGCAATAGAGCTGCTGTTGCTAAAGGCAGATGAGCAGACGCCCGGAACGGTATTCGACCATGCTTTCATTGAAGAGCATACAGCAAAATATGATGCATTTGCTGCACACCTGAAAAAATATGATGTGGCGCAACTGGCTGAGATGGCTGGCATATCAATGG
>JAFDXS010000135.1 GCA_018267795.1 Bacteroidota bacterium
CCTGAGGCAATTAATAAAATACAGTCACTGCGTTTTGAAGATGTTTCTTTCCAGCATAATACTGCATCACGCCCTGCACTGGAGCATATATCTTTCAATGTAAAGTTGGGCGAAACAATTGCTTTTGTAGGGCCAAGTGGTTCCGGTAAAACTACAATGGTAAAACTATTAGTAGGACTGTATCATCCGCATAAGGGACATGTCTATTACAACAACCACAACGACGCTAATATAGATTTCGAAGAGCTGCGCAAACAGATCGGTCTGGTTACGCAGGATACGCAACTTTTCTCCGGTACTATTAAGGAGAACCTGATGTTTGTTAATCCAACCGCTACTGACGACGATTTAAACCTGGCATTACAGCAAGCAGCATGTCAAAATCTTTTGGCCAGGGCAGATAATGGGCTGGATACTATGATTGGGGAAGGCGGCTTGAAACTATCCGGCGGCGAACGTCAGCGCTTATCTATTGCCAGGGCATTACTGCGTCGTCCTAAGCTTATGATATTCGATGAGGCTACTTCTGCACTTGATTCTCTTACCGAAGAAGATATTTCGCAAACTATACGTAGCATTACATCTCAGCGCGAGCATATTACTATCATGATTGCTCACCGTCTTTCCACTATCATGCATGCAGACCGCATCTATGTACTTGAAAAAGGGCACATAATAGAAACAGGCACACACAACGATCTGCTTGCTGAGAAAGGGCTATACTACGCAATGTGGCGCCAGCAAATCGGCGAGCGCAAAGATGTACCTGCAAAGGCAAATGGCGCAGCTATGCTACAGCACAATGTTCTGAAGTAATTCACTCTTATACGGGTAGTCCGTATTATAATGAAGACCGCGGCTTTCTTTACGGAAGGCCGCGCTTTTTATTACCAGGTAGCCTATAGTTATCAGGTTACGCAACTCCGCCAGTTGTGGAGATACTATTGTTGTTTTGTATAGCTCTTCCGTCTCCGCGTGCAGCAGGTCTATCCTATGCATAGCGCGCTGCAGGCGCACATCGTTACGCACTATGCCCACGTAGTCGCTCAGTATCTGTTGCAGCTCTTTAAGGCTTTGGGTAATAAGGATCATTTCCTTTGGCTCAGAGGTACCGGAGGCATTCCAGTCAGGCACTTCATCATGAAAGGGGATATTGTCAATTTTTCCCGCCGCATCCATAGCACATTGATGTGCAAATACCAATGCTTCCAGCAGCGAGTTAGATGCCAGGCGGTTAGCCCCATGCAATCCCGTACTAGAGCATTCCCCGCATGCGTACAGGTGCTTTATGGAAGAGCGTCCCACTTCATCTACTTTTATACCGCCGCAGCAATAATGAGCGGCAGGCGCTACAGGTATCATCTTTTCAAACACTTCTATACCCGCACTCAGGCACCTCGCATATATATTCGGAAAGTGGTTCATAAACTTCTCCTTATCCATATGCCTGCAGTCAAGATACACATGCTCAGTACCCGTACGCTTCATTTCACTGTCTATGGCGCGTGCCACCACATCGCGCGGAGCAAGGTCTTTACGTTCATCATAGCGTGGCATAAAAGCCTCTCCGTCTTTGTTCCTCAGTATACCACCATCACCTCGCACTGCTTCAGTAATAAGGAACGATGGGCTCACTCCTGCCTCATACAATGCCGTTGGGTGAAACTGTATGAACTCCATATTCTCTATGCGACTTTTAGCTCTGTAGGCCATCGCTATTCCATCACCGGTAGCTATTCGTGGATTGGTAGTAGTACGGTATACCTGCCCTGCCCCGCCAGAAGCCATAAGGGTGATGCGCGCCAGTATCTTCTCCATCTTATTGGTCTGCAGGTTCAGCGCATATACGCCATAGCATTCTATATCTGGTGTTGACTTAGTAACCAGGTACCCAAGGTGGTGCTGTGTGATGATGTCAACCACAAACCAATGGTTATGTATCTTTATATTCTTGTACTTGCTCACCTCTTCCACAAGTGCACGCTCTATCTCAAATCCTGTTATGTCCTTGTAGTGCAATATCCTGTATTCTGAATGGCCGCCTTCTTTACCTCTCAGGTATTCCCCTTCTTTGTCCTTATCAAACTGTGCGCCCCATTCTATTATTTCGTTCACGCGTTCAGGCCCTTCCTTTACCACCATCTCTACCACATGCTCATTGCACAAGCCATCTCCTGCTATCAGCGTATCCTTTATATGCTTTTGAAAACTGTCATTCTCCATGTCATTCACCACAGCTATGCCGCCTTGTGCATACTTGGTATTGGTCTCATCTGTATTCACCTTAGTAAGTATGGTAATGCTCTTATCAGGAAACATCTTAGCCGTTTTTAAGGCAAAAGAGAGACCTGCTATTCCTGAACCTATGACGAGGAAATCAGTTTTCAACATGGCTATGCGTATTGTTTATTCAAAGAAAAACGGTTCCAATAATGGAACCGTAAACAAAGTAAAGACTTTTATGTGAAACACTTAGAAGCTTGTAGTAACCATTGCTTTCACCCCACTGAAGGCTGGTTCGTAGCGGCATACACCACCCGTACAGTTTATACCATCTACCTGCTTTACATAGGCAAGCGAGAAGCGGTGAGGGCCCTGTGTGTAGGCAACGAAGACGTTGTAATAATGGTTTGCTTTTTGTACTACTGCCTTATTAGGTGTTATATTGTACATATCTGATACAGAGAAGGCCCATTTGGGCGCTATATCGTATTCCAACAAGGCAAATACCCATGAGCCGTAGTCCTGTTTCGTATCCTGGTATTCAACTTCAGCACGTAGCGATTGTGTCTTGGTTATCCTATAGGTAGCTTCAGCAAATGGGGTAAATGCTTTTACAATAGGCACACCCGGCTTAGCCTGGTATATGGCCATATTATACTCCATGTACTGTGCCCCCAGTTGCAGCAACCATGAATCAAAACCCTGGTAGTCTGCCTCTGCATAAGCTTCGCGATACAGCTCCACATTGTCAAGGGTATTAATGTGTGTATAGTTGGTTGTAATGTTAAAATAATCATTCGGCGCTATAAGCACATCTGCATTAGCTGCCTGCTCAGATATATCCTGGGATGCAGGAGTATAACGGGACATCAATCGCTGCGGACGAAGGCGTGCCACTATAGGTTGCCAGTTCAGCATACCGTTCAGCAGTATTTGATTGGGCGAGGTGCGCATTACAAAGTCTTCTGTGCGCTTGCCGGTAAAGTTTATCGCTATGCCTTTTTTCGCATACCCCAGGGTTGTATATTCTACATTTCCGGGCTTATCTACTAAGGTGTTGTTTTCTACAATAGCTTCATGTGTTTTGTACGATCCCTCTACATACCATGAGAAGTCGCCCCAGGTAAGTGTATTGTAAAATGTATAAGCATACATATTATACATAGGTTCAAAGCGGGTAGCAGAATCCTGGTTATCTATTGTTGTTACCACAGCGTTCATAGATGTTTGGTCCAGTGTACGGTTTAGTACACCAACACCAGGCAATATGTGGGCTTTGCCTATACTAAAATCTCCTTCTGCGTTAAATCCTTTTATTACCGGATCATACTTACTGAACAATGCTTTTTGTTGGCCGGTAAATCCTTTCAGCAGCACATTATCGGTGAGTTTGTATTTCAATTCAAAACCCACTAATGCATTATCTATTAGTAATCCACGGTCTTCGTATGAGCGAAACAGGATACCACTTCCTATCTGGTCATATATATACCCCGCAGTAAGGCTTAATTTCTTTACTTCTTTTGTTACACTCCATGCACCTATCCCAAAACCGGTCATAGCCTGGGTAGGATTGTAAAGGTTTGAGTTATTAAAGCCGTCGGCGCGGACAAAGAAAGTCCAGCCGTCATAATTGTATCTTAGGTCCAGCCAACCTTCATTGCCACTCAGATAGTTGTCGTAGAGCGGATTGCCTGAGGCTTTAATTGAGGAATCTCTTTGAAAGAAATTCAGGTTCATCATGAAATCACCCGAAAACGTGCCTTGACCAAAAACTTTTACCGTTACTAAGGACAGGAGCATTAAAAAGGCAGTTTTTTTCATTCGAAATGTTGTAATTTTTAAAAATTTACCGAAATTGGACGCTTCGCCCGAATTTGGCAAAGTTTTGGTTTATTATTCTAAAAAACAAATACTTATGAGAAAGTTAGTCGCAGTTGTTGCAGGTTTGTTTCTTTTTACGAGCCTCCATGCGCAGTCAGGCCTGCCTGACACACAGATAAAGGATGTAAACTCTAGTAAGAAAGTTGCATTTAATCAGACAGTAGAGAAGGGAAAGGTTACACTCATCAGCTTTTGGGCTACATGGTGCGTTCCCTGCAAAAAGGAAATAAAGAACATTACACTGAAAATGAATGACTGGAAGAAACAGGCAGACTTCAATTACATGACTGTTTCTATTGACGAATCCCGCGCTGAAGGCCTTGTTAGAGGCTATGCTAAATCCCAGGGATGGAATTTCCCTTTCTACATTGACCCTAATTCTGACCTGAAACGTTCTTTAAACTTTCAGTCTGTACCTTTTACTGTTATCATAGATAAAGAAGGCAAGGTTGTATTTACGCATTCCGGTTACGAAGAAGGTGGTGAAGAAGAAATTTTCGCCAAAGTGAAAGAATACGCCTCGAAATAAATTATCATAATATTGTAAAAAGTGCGTTTCAATTATTGAGACGCACTTTTTTATTATAATAATATTACAATTCAAATGCTTAAGATATATTTAAAATATTGTTTCTTTACGTTATTAGTTACTATGCCTTTGCAAATAATGGCATTGCAAAAGTCTCCTATCCACAAAAAACATCATAAGGCGAGGACAATCGGCAACCAACAAGAAAGAAACACATTAACTCCGGAACAAAAGAAGAAGCAGATAAAAAGGATATTAGACGAAAAAATGATTCACAACCGGCATATTGACTCAGGCATTATTAAATAAACAACAACATAGTCTTATATCATGAGCACTTTATTTAAGATTATTCGCCTATCGGCCCTAAGCATTTGTGCATTTGTAACCACGAATTCTTTTGCACAGGAAAAAGAAGAAATTCATTCAAAAGAAGAGCGGATACGTGAGGTCCTTAAGGAGAAAATGACTCCTTATAAGTTGCTTAATAGCAGCAATACATCTCCATTGCTTAAAACTACAAACAGTAAGGATCAACGTGTAAGTACCATTTCCGGCTACCAGGAAGGTGAAGTATCTATCGCGGTTAATCCTAATGATAGCAATAAGCTTGTATTGAGCTATATGCAGCAAGGCAGTGGCCTTGTTTTTCCTATGTATTATTCCGCAGATGGTGGTACGACCTGGAAGAAAAGCTCTTTTAATACCAATACTATCCTTTCCAGTGATTTTCCCGGGCACTCTGTATTTGGTGGTGGCGACCCTGCATTTGCATGGAATAAACAGGCAGATACAGTTTATTTTTCCTGGATATACTTATCCGGCAATTCCAGCGCAGTTGATACGGCATATTTTACACTTAACTGGGCATACTCTTATGACGATGGTAAAACCTGGAATGTAAAACCCGGCCAGTCTCATTTTATTGGGCAAGGTTTATTGAATATTACAAACGGCACAGAATACCATGTAAAAGATGGCATATGTGACCGTGAATGGCTGGCAATAGACAATTCCGGCGGCCCGCACCAGGGTAGAGTGTATTGCAGCTTTGTGAATTTTGCTACGGGTGGTGAGTGTATAAAATATAAAGACCCGGGATCGGCTTCTTTTAGCACCATACACCTTGCCAGTGCCAGTGGTCAAACACAATTTGGCAATGTAGAAGTGGATAAAAAAGGTACAGTACATCTTAGCTATGCCTATCTCAACGACAACAGTATTTATCACGTATCCTCAACGGACGGGATACATTTTACAGCACCACACCTGGTATATACAGGGTTTAATCTATTTGGACAAACAGGCATTGTACATAGCCGTGAAAATGCGGCACCCAACCTGGCAGTAGATGCTGCCGGCAACCTGCACCTGGTATGGACAGACTTTGATGGCAGCAACGTACTTGCATATTATTCCCGTTCTACTAATAATGGCGTTAGCTGGTCTGTACCGGAAAGACTAGATACAATGAGCATTGCTTTTAAAGGGAAGCAGGCATTTATGCCTACTGTGGCGGCTGCAGGAAACAACATTTCTATCTCTTTCACAGTAATAGATCCAGCTACAACTGACGATTCTGCACGCTACTACCAGTTAGTATCTACAGATAACGGCAAAACATTTGGCATTCCTTCACTTTTATCTTTGTCTGCCACCTACTATCCGCAATATGTGCCTTCTTCTCCTGATTATTTCTTTGGAGATTATAACCGCTCTGTACGTACTACATGCAACACATTTGCACTGTGGGAAGATGGACGCAATAACCTGGGGCCTAAAGTTTATTTTGCAAGGACCAGCCATTGTGCTCTTACCAATGTAACGGAACTTAGCGCAGTAAGCGCCTCAATGCAAGTGAAGGACATCTATCCTAATCCGGCCAGTGATAGGGCTAATATTGAAATAGATGCTGATAAAGATCAAAAGATAACATTATCAGTATTTGACATCAGCGGTAAATCTTTGCTGCAACAGCAATACAATGTACACAGTGGCAGTCAAACGATTTCATTACAGTTGGGCAATATTACAGGTGGTTTGTATGAAGTTTCTGTACTAA